>JAQULV010000194.1 GCA_028718405.1 Smithellaceae bacterium | reverse complement strand
CGTTGTCTTTGGCGATCCGACGTCTTACGTGGGCAGTCTCTCCCAAGCTGCCGTCGATGATGCAATTACTAACATGCGCGCCATGCTCCAACCGCTCCTGGACCAGTACGACGCTAACGTCGATCCCCTCGTCTCTTCTTACGTGGCGGACCACAGGAAGCTCGATGCCGTTTTTGACCTGGTCACCATTGAGATCTCCTCCGGTACGGTAACGGTCACAGACAAAACGACCGGCAACATAATCGCTCAAGCTGCTACGAATGACCTTGCGCACCCGAGCAGAAAGGTGCAATCCGCGGACGTTCCATCGCAACAGGTGATTGACGATATAGATGGCATTAATGCAAAGCTGTCCGAACTGATTACCGTCCTGAACAAGTCCGATAAAACCGCAACGGATCTCGATCCATTCTTCGCAGACAACTACGGAACAAACGATGGCCTTAACAGAACGGAAGCTATGGACTATCTGCTTGGCTGGAATTTTCCGGTTTCCATAAGCAAGGCCAATCTGACTCTGGTCATGAAATATAACGGCGGTTATATCATTACGGCACTTCTCCGGTTGTCCGACAGTTCTCTCTATGGTCCCTATGTGTTGATCTTTGTCAGTGAAAACGGCACATGGAAACTCAAGGGGAACGGTTATAAATCAGCCATCTATCTTTTTAGTGGCTGCACGACGAAGTGGATCAAGACTGATGCCTCGGAGGAGATGGAGAGTGGTATTATCCTCGGCCTCGGTGATCCCGGAAACAAAGGCCTTCAAAAGGCAGTCGTCGCTGGTCCCGGATTACCTTCCGGAGGCATATCCTTGAGCAAGCCTGCCGGAGGCGGAACGGTTCTCTCCCTCGATAATGTTTACCGGTCTGCGCTTCCCACTGATGCCGGAAACCTTTATGTCCTTAATGACGCCAGGATTTCAGAGATCAGCGGAAATGCTTCCTATACGGTTAACTTCTACGCGACGGACAACACCAGTCAGGCTCCCGTGGAAACAAGAACGGTTTCTCTTCCGAAAGGACCTTTCACCAGGGCGGAAGTTACCTTAGGTTATTTCCCTACCTTCACGGGCATTGCCTCGCATGATATCGCCGCGGCTCAGATAGGCGGAACCCTGTCCTTCGGATACGCGGCACCCGGGAAAGTGTCCTCGGCACTGATGCTTGCGGAATTGAATTACTGGGACGACGCCAATCAGGCAAACGTATCTGTCGCCCTCAGCCCGGAACGGCGCTCCGCGAGTATCTCCTCGTCGGCACCCGAGACGTGGGCACCAACCCAGGCCTGTTTCCAGATGGAGAATTTCGATACCTTCCGCAGACAGACAAAGGTTGTATGGTTATTCGATTGATACGTTGCTTCAGGAATACGATAGTCAAGGGCAGGCGGCCGATTCACGCCTGTGAAAAGGCCTCCGGAATGATGTGGATCATTATATAGGTCCTCGCGAATATTATGGAGATGATATATGGAGCGCATTCTGATCACTGGCGGCGCTGGCTTTTTGGGTTCCCACCTGTGCGACCGTCTTATTGAGCGGGGGCATGACGTCATCTGTCTGGACAATTTCTTTACGGGGAATAAAGACAATATCAGGCATCTGATCGGTAATCCACGTTTCGAACTCGTCCGTCATGACATCATCAACCCTATCTTTCTGGAGGTGGATCAAATATACAATCTCGCCTGTCCCGCCTCGCCCGTTCACTACCAGTACAATCCTATCAAGACTATTAAGACCAGCGTCATGGGGGCTATCAATACCTTGGGGCTTGCCAAAAGGGTAAAGGCGCGGGTTCTGCAAGCATCCACCTCCGAGGTGTACGGTGATCCGGAAATCCATCCGCAGACGGAAGAATATTGGGGAAGAGTAAATCCGATCGGCAACAGAAGTTGCTACGATGAAGGGAAAAGGGCGGCAGAGTGCCTCATGATGGATTACCACCGCCAGAACGGGGTATCTGTTAAGATCGTGAGGATCTTTAATACCTATGGACCACGCATGTCCCTTAACGACGGTCGCGTGGTAAGCAACTTCATCGTTCAGGCTCTAAAGGACCGGGACATCACCGTCTATGGGAAAGGCTCTCAAACCAGATCCTTTTGTTACGTCGACGACTTGATCGCCGGTCTGGTAAAAATGATGGAGACCCCCGCGGATTTCACCGGTCCGATAAATTTAGGCAACCCCATTGAATTCACCATCTTGGAACTAGCCAGGATGATCATCAAGATGACAGGCTCGCGGGCAAAGATCGTTTTCCGTCCGCTCCCTCAGGATGACCCCGTACAACGCAAGCCGGATATCGCCATGGCCAAGCGAATATTCCCCTGGAATCCTGAAGTATCCATAGAAAAGGGTTTGGAGAAGACCATTTCTTACTTCCGCCCCCTTGTCTGAGAAACGAAACATCAACAAATTTGTTTATTGACTTTCATAAATTAACATAATATATGTCCAGTTAAGGTTGAACCAATCGATTCAAATCCGCAACGTTAGAATGTTACTTAGAGGATCACGCGTCAGAGGAGTTTGATGCGCGCTTGATATTTAAGTCACGATGGTGATCCTTGCCCAATCATAAAGGATAAGGATCAAAAAAGATTTGATGGGATAGGTGAAAGATGTATCATCGATTCATCTGGGTAGTTGTTTTTTTCTTCTTCCTGCTGAGTTCCTGCTCCTCGGGTATCCTCTCCCTTTACAAACCAAGGTCGTCGTCGGTTCCTGTCGCACAGCTCCCCTCACAGGCTAAGGAACCCGGGAAGAACGCGACGAAGGTGCCCGAATCCAAGACGAAGGAAACCGCGGCCGCGCAAAAAGCCGCGACCGCCAAAGAGAATGTTCCTGCGATCATCGAGGCAAAACCGCCCGCATCATCGCTACCGGCGGAGTCCAAAGCGGCTACAGCCCTGAAAATGCCCGCACCGCCTGCAGAAACGAAGGCGCCCGCAACTCTTTCTATGCGGTCTCAACAGGTTGAACAGAAAGATTCAGAGAGCAAAACATCCGAAGCCAAACCGCCGGAACCGAAGGTTGCCGAATATAAACCGGAGGAGTACAGGATCCAGGTGGGAGACAAGCTTGACGTCAAGTTCTTCTATAACCAGGATCTCAACACCTCTGCTTCGGTCCGCCCCGACGGACGCATTTCCCTGCCCCTGGTAGGTGAAATGATGGTAACTGGTCTCACCCCCTCTGAGATAACAAAGGTGCTCATCGACCGTTATCAAACAAAGATCAGCAGGCCAGAGATAACGGTCATAGTGCAAAGTTTCACTGCTCCCAGGATATATGTAATGGGCGAAGTGATGATCCCTGGCATGTTGCCGTTGTCGGCAGGTCTTTCCCTCTTCCAGGCTGTCGCCGCCCGAGGTGGATTCAAGGAGACGGCTCGTCCCGAGCAGGTTATCGTCATTCGGCGTTTGCCTGGTAAAAAGCCCATTGCTATTGCCGTAAATACCGAGAAGATCATGGATGGAACTGACATGGGTCAGGATATCCTTATGATCCCTCAGGACATCGTCTACGTGCCTAAATCATCCATCGCTAACGTAAACCAGTGGGTCGATCAATACATACGCAAGAACATCCCCATTGGTGTAGGGGCAACGGCCGTATACGAACTAGACAGGAGGACCCCAACTTATTAGGAGACCTTAACGTTGTTGCAGTATTTCTAATGTTCCCGCTGAAGTAATTTTCGCTGATCTGAATCGCGACGCTTGCGCCGAAAGTTTCCTGTTTGTGACACGTAATTGTTCTTGATGTTGTAAGGTTCCTCAGGTGGTTTAGATTGAAATGCCCCGACTGTGACACTCCTCACCGAAGGAGGGACGGGGTTGTGTTTTTCTTCTTGAGAGAGACAACATTTCGAGAAAGGGTTAATAATGAATAGAGTACAACAGGAACCTGAGGTCGCAAGTATCAAGATCTTCCTCACGGTTCTATTCAAATACAAGGTTCTAATCATCTCCGTCTTCATTCTCATCGTGGCAGCGGTGACGGCAATCAACTTCCTCGTTGCCCCCACATACGAAGCAAAGTCTCGACTCCTAGTCAAATACGGCAGAGAGCACGGCTACAGCCCGGAAGTTGGCCAAAACAATGCGCCGCTCGTTCAGGAACCCGAAGACATTGTGAATTCGGAGATTGAGATCTTGACCAACGGCAACCTTCTCGACGACGTCATTAATAGCTTGGGTGCGCAGAACCTTTATCCCGAAAATATCTTAGAGACGATCATTCGCCAGATACCTTAT
>JAQULV010000193.1 GCA_028718405.1 Smithellaceae bacterium | reverse complement strand
GGCGGAGGTGTCTGTGGCCGATGACGGCCGGGTGGTTGTTCACAAGGTGGTCTGTGCCGTGGACTGCGGCAGATACGTCAATCCCGACACCATCGCGGCCCAGATGGAGGGCGGAATCATCTTCGGCCTGACGGCCGCTCTTTACGGCGCGATTACGCTCAAAGACGGCCGGGTGGAGCAGAGCAACTTCAACAACTATCCCGTGATGCGCATCAAGGAGGCACCTGTCGTCGAGGTCCACATCGTAGAGAATGCCGAACCCCCCGGTGGTATCGGAGAGGTCGCTGTGCCGCCGATCGCTCCCGCCGTGGTGAACGCCATCTTTGCGGCCACGGGCAAGAGGCTCCGCACCCTTCCGATCCGTCCCGAGGAACTGAATAAGGTCTGATTGCGATGAATGATATTGCCATATATGAGGAAATCCTGCGGCTGACAAAGGCAAATGCCCCTTTTGCTTTGGCGACCGTTGTCGAGAGCAAAGGATCCGCCCCGCGCAAGACGGGCGCCAAGATGATCGTCCGCGCCGACAAGTCCATCTTAGGAACCATCGGCGGGGGCGAGGTCGAACTGGAGGTGATTGAGGCCGCGCACCGCGCCGTGGCCACGGGGAAGCCGGAGCTGGTGTCGGTTACGCTTACCGAGAAATACGGCCATGTCTGCGGCGGAAAGCTTTCGGTCTATGTGGAGCCCTTCAGCATCATGCCGCAGCTTATTATTTTCGGCGCAGGTCATGTGGGCCAGGCCCTGGCGAAGACGGCAAGGTTTGTGGGTTACCGAGTGACGATCTGCGACGAGCGGGCCGAGTATGCGGACTCCGAAAAGTTTGAGGCTGACGAGGTCGTCATCGGGAAGGGCGAGCAGATTCTTCCGACGCTCCCCATCAATGAGGATACCTGCATCGTTATTGCGACGCCCCGTCATGAGGGCGACTTCGCCATCGCCCGGGCCGCCGTGAAGACACCCGCCCAGTACATAGGCATGATCGGCAGCCGCAAGAAGCGCGAGGTTCTCATGGCAACCCTGGCGGCGGAAGGGATTTCGCAGGATGATCTGGACCGGCTGATGATTCCCGTCGGTCTGGCAATTGGGGCGGAGGGTCCTCAAGAGATAGCCGTAAGCATCGTGTCACAACTAATTCAAATAAGGAACAGCCGTGCGAACAAGTGTCTCAGCCATTCTGCTGGCTGCCGGCCGGTCGTCGCGGATGGGGTCGCCGAAACAGCTTCTGCCCGTTGACGGTTCCCCCGCCGTTGTGCGCTGCGTCCAAACGATCCAGGCGTCCGGGGTCCAGGATATAGTGGTCGTCATCAATCCGCAGGGTGAGCGCGTCGCCGAGGTCTTAACGGATCAGCCGGTGAAGATTACCGTGAACAGCATTCCTGAAAGCGACATGGCCGAGTCCATCCGGGTAGGGCTTGGGGCCCTGGATGCGGCGGCCACCGGAGTCTTTGTCTTTCCTTGTGATTGTCCCTTGGTTGGATCGCCGACGCTTGTGGCCATGATAAAGAAGCATGACTTGAATCCCGGTGAGATCATCATTCCGCTTTTCCAGAGGCGGCGCGGCCATCCGAGCCTCTTTCCTGTTCCGCTTCTGGAGGGACTGCGGGAGTACCCTACGCTGCGCCACATCGTCTCACGCTACGAGGGCAACGCCGTCTACGTTCCGGTTGAAGACGAGGGCGTTATTCTGGATATGGATACGCCGGAGGATTACCTGAAGATACTTTCCTTGATTCCCGCTTCCCTGTCTGAACGCAATCTTTAAGGAGGTGTGTCTATGGATCCCATCCTTCTTTCCGCCCTGACTGCCTGCATCTTCGTGGTCGCTGTCTTCTATTCCTGCGTCGGCCACGGCGGCGCTTCCGGATATATAGCGGTGATGATGCTCTTTAGTCTCATGCCGGGGGTGATAAAACCCGTGGCGTTAGTCCTGAACATCATCGTATCGTCGGTGGCCGCGTATGAATTCTATCGGGCCGGATATTTTCGTTGGTCTCTCTTCTGGCCCTTCGCCTGCATTTCGATTCCGCTGGCCTTTATAGGCGGGTCTTTCACGCTGCCGATAGCGGTCTATAAGCCCGTCATCGGTATGACACTTCTCTTCTCGGCCGCCCGCCTCTTTGTCCGTCCGCCCCGTCTGAAAAGTGGGATCAGGAAACCGTCGCTTTACATTTCACTCTTCGTGGGGCCGCTTATCGGAATAGCGTCCGGCCTTATCGGCGTCGGCGGGGGCATATTCCTGAGCCCGCTCGTGATCCTGATGGGCTGGGCCGGTGTCAAAGAGACATCAGCCCTGGCAGCCCTTTTTGTTCTCGTAAACTCCGTGGCGGGGCTTGTGGGTCACCTGAGTGTCGCGCACAGCATCCCTCCGATGGCCTTCGGTATCGCAGTTGCTGCGCTGGCCGGAGGCCTGGCTGGCTCCTATATCGGCAGCAAGAGACTCCCGCTCATGGCCGTGCAGAGAACACTCTCGCTGGTGATCACCATCGCCGGCGTCAACATGCTCTTTGGCTGAGCAATCCGTGAACCGGAGCCCTTGTCCGTAGCGAAGAGGAATATCTCAGAAGGTCTTACTGAAGACGACGGCGATCCCGCCGCGATCCAGCGGAGAAAGATAGACCAGATAGTCGTCTTTCTCTTCCGGGGTCTTGATGGCTTTGCAGCTCAGATAGGCCAGGTACCAACCCAGAGCCACCTGCGAAAGATAATGCTGGTCGTCGTTTATCCGCGAGAGCCCCGGGAGCGCGGATAGGGTATAGAGCGCGCCCTTGACATATATAGTGTTGTTCATCTGGGCCGCGGTAATGAAAGGGATGGCGCCCATGAAGGCATTGCCGCTCAAGCCGTCGTGGCCCTTGAAGGGCCGCCAATCCGACGAACCTTCGACGGGAGAAGACGCCCCGGTTGCCCGCTGAATTAAGAGCTCGCTGGGTGCGCCGATGATCATGGCGCGGAGCGATCTCTGTGCCCATTTGCCTGCAGCTGAATCCTTGAAGATAGCGTACGTGCCCAGCATGACGGGTATGGTATACATCCCCTCTCCCGCCTGCTCGAACAGTGTCGCCGCGTCGTCAGTCGATTTGCTTCGTATCTTTTCCTGATACCCATCCCGCACATCCTGGTCGATCGCCGTGTTAGCCAGGATGCCGGCCCCTGCCAGTCCGATTCCCAGATGAAAAAGATTGGTCTTGTCAAGATAGAAGCTGCGGTAATCGCCGCGGATAGTTGTGATTGCGGAAAAAAGAAGGCTATCGTCGCTTTCTGCCGCGCATGCCGGTCTCCTTGCCAAGGTAATACTAAGGATCGATAATAATAATGCTACCAGTAACGCTATCTTCATATATTGCCGCGAAATTTCACGTGCCGCGGAAGGTGTAGTGTCGGCATCTCCCCATTGCAACTTTACCTTCTCTTATCACTTTCCGGGCCCCGAAATGTGACGGCCGTCACCGTCTCCCCGTTTCGTCTCAGTTCCACTCTTCCCCACTCAATAAAAGCACAATCCTATGGACAATTGGTGCGACGTGGGATATTACTCGCCCCTGAAGGCCGCCTTTGGCCTTAACATCCTGATCGCGAGGTTCAGTCTATGGTGCAGGCGGCGATTCTCGGCCTGATTCAAGGGTTGGCAGAGTTTCTCCCTATTTCAAGTTCCGCACACCTGGTCCTGGTTCCCTGGCTTTTCAACTGGCCGGACCCGGGGCTAACCTTTGATATCGCCCTGCACGTGGGCACGCTCCTGGCCGTCGTCATCTTCTTTTGGCGGGATTGGATCAATCTCATTGTCAAGGGCTTCACTGAGCCACGCGGCCGCGAAGGCAGGTTCCTGTGGTTTATCGCCTTCGCCAGCGTTCCGGGTGCGCTGATCGGGTTTCTGTTGGAGAAGCAGGCAGAAACCATATTCCGCTCCCCCCTGCTCATTGCCGTAATGCTGATCGCAATGGGAATCGTCCTTTATTGGGCTGATCGCCGCGGTACGAAGACAATCGGGATGGAGGCCATCGATCTCAAGACAAGTCTGTACATCGGCCTTTCCCAGGCGCTGGCCATTATCCCTGGCGTCTCTCGCTCGGGCGTTACCATGACCACGGGTCTGGCGCTGGGACTTAGCAGGGAAGGGGCGGCCCGGTTCTCCTTTCTTCTTTCCACGCCCATTATCTTAGGCGCCGCCCTTGTAAAGACGCCGCAGCTCATTGCCAATCCCTCCGTGGTAAATACAGAGTTTCTGCTGGGAACCGTCGTTTCCGCCGTTACCGGCATGATTGGTATCGGGTTTCTGCTGCGCTACCTCCGCC
>JAQULV010000192.1 GCA_028718405.1 Smithellaceae bacterium | reverse complement strand
GTCATCTCCGGCTCCGAAAGCCTCTCCGAGGCTGTCGACAAGACTGCCGGCCAGGAGGATGCCTTCTTCTCCGAGCGTTTCATCCAACCGCGGCCCCTGCTCCAGGCCATCAGTTCTCCCGAGCCGGTGGTTCTGCTCATCGACGAGGTGGATAAATCGGATCCTGAATTCGAGGCCTTTCTTTTAGAGTTGCTCAGCGATTTCCAGGTCTCCATCCCCGAGATCGGCACAAAGAAGGCGCTCCAGATACCTTTTGTGGTCCTTACCTCCAATAACTATCGCGACATGAGCGACGCCTTGAAACGCCGCTGCATCCATATCTATATCGACTATCCCGATCGAGACCTCGAGGTCCGCATCATTCAGCTCAAGATCCCGGGAATCGACGTCAAGCTTTCCGAAAAACTTGTGGATGCCATCCGTAACATCCGCTCCCTCGATCTCAAAAAGCGCCCCTGCATTTCGGAGACCCTGGATTGGGCGCAGTCGCTCATCGCCCTCCAGGTCGAAGACCTGAGCCCTGAGGTGATCGTCGAGACCTTGAGCGTCGTCTGCAAGTACAAGGCCGATGCGGACAAGGTGAAGGGTGCCCTGGGAAAGATCCTGAAATAGGTTCACCATGATCAACCTGATCCTG
Source organism: Smithellaceae bacterium (assembly GCA_028718405.1). Taxonomy (GTDB): domain Bacteria; phylum Desulfobacterota; class Syntrophia; order Syntrophales; family JAQULV01; genus JAQULV01. Next base: position 3,660 of record JAQULV010000192.1, on the reverse strand, counting down.
AAATTTGCCTCCTGTTGCCGGGCAGCGGGGCTCAGGATATCCCCCTCGGAAGTCCTGGACTGCGCTACGCAGCTTGCCCTCATCGATGTCCTGGACGAAGAGCAGTTTCGACCCTTACTCCGGGCCAACTTCGCCAAGAGCCGCCGTGAGCAACCCAAATTCGATCAGCTCTACGATCTTTTCTTCCACGAGTTGCGCCCCGAGGCGAGCATCTCGCAGCTTGAATCCCTGGCGGGCCAGATCGGCGACGTCCAGAAGATGCTCAAGGAACTCGCGCAACAGGAACCCGGCTACAAAACATTGGTTGATTTCCTGAACGGTGACCCCATGGGTTTCCTCAAGGAGTTGGAGGGTCTTCACACCGCCGAGGATTCCAGGCGGACGGTCAGATTCAACCTCGGCCCCCTGGGAAAGCGTCTGGAGATCCTCATGCAGATCAACAACACCCGCAACCGGATCCTGCAGTTCTTAGACGAGAACAACCGACGCTTCGACCGTGAAACCAGAGGCAACCTCGCCGCCTACTTCAACGAACATCTGGGCAGCGCCTACGGCATGCTCATGAATGAGCCCCGCCCCGACAACGCCAGCATCAAACAGGTTAAGTCTTACGAAAAACGCCTGAAGGATTTGGGGGAAAAGCCCTTCTCAAGCCTGACGCAGAAGGAGCTCGATGAATTGCGCGACGCCATCGAACAACTGGTGCGCAAGCTCAAGGATATCGTCAGCCGCCGCTACGCCCGGAAAAACCGCGGCATCCTGGATGTCAAAAAGACGATCCGCCGGGCGGCCAGATACCAGAGCGTCCCCATAGAAATCCACTTTCGCAAGCGCCCGCCTCACAAGAGCAAGATCGTGGCACTTTGCGACGTCTCGAGCTCGGTTTGGGCGGCGGCCCGCTTCATGCTCAGCATGGTCTATTCGCTTCACGAATGCTTCACGCGGGTCAACTCCTTCGTCTTCGTCTCGGGAATCGCGGAGGTTACGGAGATCTTCGACAACAACGAGGTGAACCTGGCGATCGACAAGGTCCTCAAGGAGGCCGACATCGAATACCTCACCTCCACCGACTACGGCGAGACGTTACGTCAGTTCAAGGAAAACTACATGGACTGTCTGAACAAGAAGACGACACTCATCATTATCGGCGATGCCCGGACCAACTACAGCAACCCTGAAGAGAGAATCCTGGGGGAGATGCGGGAGAAATGCCGCCGGGTGATCTGGCTCAATCCCGAACCGGAACAGTACTGGTACTCGGGGGACAGCGAGATGTCCTCCTACAGGCCTTACTGCCATGAGCTTCGCCCTTGCCGCAACCTCAACCAACTTACGGAGTTTATCGAAGAGCTAGTTCTTTAGCGACCACCGAGGAGGGCGCAAGATGGCGACGCACATGGACGACAGTCTCTGGCAACTGCAGGAAAGGTGCACTGCCTTTGCCGAAAACAACATCGCCTTGCATCCCGAGCTGCACGAAAGTGATGTCTTTCCCTTGACCATTTGGGAGAAGATGGCTGCGGCGCGGGTTATGGGTATCGGCGTGCCCGAACGCTTCGGCGGCCAGGGGGGAAGCCTCCTTTCCCTGGCGGTCGCCGGCGAGGCGCTGGTCAGCGCCGGCGGCAATCTGGGGTTCGCCCTTTCCTGGATGATCCACCACCTCATCATGCAACTGATCCTGCGTCTGGGAAAGGAGGATCAGCAGAAACAATTCCTGCCCGAGTTAGCTTCCGGAAAGGTAATCGGTTGTCTCGCCCTCTCCGAGCCGGTGCAGGGATCCCATCCCAGATATCTGAACACGAAGGCCGTATCCGACGGCGACCGCTACCTGCTCAGTGGGGAAAAAGCGTACCTCACCAACGGGCCCATCGCCGGACTTTACCTCGTCTTGGCGATTACGGATGAATCAGACGGTCGCAAGCAATTCAGTATCTTTTTCGTTCCCAAAGGGACGCCCGGACTGCAGCCGACGGAGTCCCTGGCCCTCCCCTTTCTGAAACCTTCACCCCACGGCGGGCTGATCCTAAAGGACACCCCCGTTCCCGCCGCCAACCTCCTGGGTGAAAAAGGCGGTGCGTACCGGGAAGTAGTGACGTATTTCCGTGATCTCGAAGACACGATGATGATGGGCCCCATTGTCGGTGGCATGGAGAAGCAATTGGGTCTTCTCGTACGCCACATGCGCAAGCTGGATGTGAAACCCCAAGACGAATTGTGCTACCGGCTGGGAGCGCTGAAGGCTCTTTTGGACACCAGCAGAGTTATCGCTTACGAAACCGCCGAGATGCTCGCCGGGACATCAATCCATCCCGAGCATGTGTCGCTTCTGCTCACGGCGCGCGCCCGGGCCGAAGAGTTTCAGAAAGTCCTGGCGGAGTTGTTGGAGGCGCGCCACATCATCCCCGACGGTGTTCTGGCCCATATGACGGCGGACATCGTGGGTTCTATTCGCATCGCATCCCGGGTCGCCAAGATCAAACAACAGAAGCTGGGGGAAACGCTTTTATCGTCAGCCCGATGATGGATGATGTACCCGTGAGCAGAAAAGCTGCGTTTTTCTTGTGTACGGATGTAAAAATGTTTGTATAATGAATGTGCTGCAATTCTGCAGCTCACCAAGATCTAAAGAGAGGGAATCACCTCCGGCTGGCAAAAGACGTGGATGAGGAGACTATGGGGTCCGGTACGGATAATGTAGTTATCGAGTTCTTGAACGGCGAGCGGCATGAAGCCGCACTGCTCAGCCCTTTCCAGACGGATGACAACGAAATCGAGGTAATCATCGACGGCGGGAAAGAAAGCAAAAGGATATCGCTGGCGGAGATATCGTGCATCCAGATGAACCCGCCCGCCGGGAAGGTCGAAAACCTCTTCTACGGCAAAACGATCGAAGAGACCATCAAAACCAAATCAGGAAGCAGCTTCCGCGTGCTCGTCGACGAGAATCACCGACGCAACGGTGGTTTCTTCGGTTTGAATGTGGATCCCGAAAGCCCCTATAAGTTTATTTATTTTACCGCTGATAACCCCGTCGGGGCCGGCGCCGAAAGAAGGAAAGGGGTACGCGCCGGCGTTTTGACGACGAGCCTGCGTATCGGGGACATCCTCGTCGAGGAGGGCTTGGTAACAAGGGAGCAGGCCGACGCCGCCTTGGAAATCAGCAGGAATGATCGCAAGAGATTGGGCACAGTCTTAATAGAGCAGGGCATCGTTACGGAAGATCAACTGCTCATGGCCTTGGCGAAGAAATTCCGCCTGCGGATGGTCAACTTGGAAAATGCCGTTCCGGACCAGGAGGCCCTGTCGTACCTCTCCGTTGACCTTGCCAAGAAACTGGAGGTGATCCCCATTGCCGTGCGGGATAACGTCCTGGTAGTAGCCACCTCGCACCCGACCGACTACAGCGTGCAGGACACGTTGCGTTTTCACACCAATCGCAAGATAGAGATGGTGATCGCAACGGCGGCGCAAATCAAAAATGCCATCGACGCTTTCTACACACCGCAACAAGTCCCAGAGGACGACCTTGTCTCCGAGCTCACCCTCTACAAGAATCTTTATACCTACGACATCGGCGTGGAAGAAGAAAGCAAAGAGGAAGATGTCAGTGAGTCCGACTCGAAGGTTGTGGCGATGGTGAACAAGATCCTCGTTGATGCC
>JAQULV010000191.1 GCA_028718405.1 Smithellaceae bacterium | reverse complement strand
TCTTTCCATCAAGCCCAAGGTGTATGGGTGAAGCGGATTCTTAAACTGCTCCACAACGGAGGCGCACTCGACCACCTTCCCCGCATACATCACCGCAACGTCGCTTGCCGCCTCGGCGATCAGACCGAAATCGTGGCTGATCAGGAGCACGGCCATTTGCATTTCTGCCTGCAGACGTTTGATTAACTCCAGGATCTGAGCTTGGATGGTCACATCGAGGGCCGTTGTTGGTTCGTCGGCAATCATCAATTGGGGATGACAGGAGAGTGCCATGGCGATCATGACTCGTTGGCGCATGCCTCCGCTGAGTTGATGGGGGTAATCGGTGAGCCTTTTTTCTGGGGCGGGAATGCCGACCTGTCGTAGAAGCTCGATGACCTGCCTTCGCGTCTCGGTTGGTGTCTTTCCTTGATGGAGTCTTATGGTCTCGGCAATCTGATCTCCGACTCTAAAAACGGGATTGAGTGCTGTCATAGGCTCCTGAAAGATCATCGCGATATCCCTGCCCCGCACCGCCTGCATCTGCTCTTCCTCGAGCTTAAGCAGGTCCGATCCGGAAAAGACAATCTCCCCGGAGAGGATCTGGCCGGGAGGCGGTATCAGACGCATCACCGATAGAGCGAGGACCGTCTTGCCGCAGCCGGACTCGCCGACCACCCCTAAGGTCCTGCCAACATTAAGGCTGAGATCAACGCCGTCGACCGCCTTGACGACACCTTCCGTCGTGGAAAAGTGCGTCTTGAGGTTTTTGATCTTTAAGAGGGGAGACTTCATTCCGCGACGAAAGGGGCCTTCCAATGCCGCAGGAGGTCGATCAGCAGCCGTACCCCGGCACCGGAAGCTCCCTTAGGCGCATAGGGCCTGTCTTTCGACAACCAAGCCGGCCCGGCGATATCAAGATGAACCCAGGGAAATTCTCCGGCAAACTTACTCAAGAAAGCTGCGGCCGTTATTGTGCCTGCTGCCCGTCCGCCAGAATTCCTGTAATCGGCGATGTCACTTTTGATCTGCTCATGGTAGTCATCCCAAAGAGGGAGCTCCCAAAGCTTCTCGCCCGTCCGCGCTGAGGCTTCACATACCAAGGCTTTCAGCTTATTATTATTCCCCATCATTCCCATAACGTAGTCTCCCAAGGCGATGACACACGCTCCCGTCAGGGTCGCCAGATCGATGATTGCCTCGGGCTTGAATTTTCCTGCATACGTCAGTGCGTCCGCCAGAATCAGCCGCCCTTCCGCATCTGTGGTAATGACCTCAATAGTCTGGCCCGAAAGAGACTTTAGGATATCACCGGGCTTGTAGGCATGACCGCTGGGCAGGTTCTCCGTGGCAGGGACAAGGCCCACGATGTTCAGTGGCAGGGCCAGTTTTGCCGCTGCCATAATCGTCCCAAGAACGGCCGCTCCTCCGGCCATATCGGATTTCATCTCTTCCATCTTCTCGGCGGGTTTGATCGATATGCCGCCGCTGTCGAAGGTAATTCCTTTGCCGACCAGAGCAATGAGGGGCTCCGCTTTTTTACCGCCCTGGTATTCCAGGATTATGAATTTCGCTGCCTCGTCGCTTCCCTTGGCCACACCTAAGAGGGAATTCATTCCCAGTTCCTTCATCTCCGCTTCTTCCATGACCTTGAGTTTCACGTTCTTCAACCGGCCAATCTGCTCCGCTTCGCCGGCTAAATCGGAAGGTGTCATTTCATTGGAGGGAGCCGAAACCAGATCGCGCACATAGTTGACAGCCGAGGAAACGATTTCAGCCCTTTCGACAGCGGCATTCACGTCCGGAAAGGAAGCCTTGTCTGCCACCCAGACCGCAAGCTCGTCGATCTCCTTGATCTTATCGCGTTCCACCGTCTTGAAAGGAGTGTACTGGTAAAGTCCCAGGCATACCCCTTCTATGATCGCTTCCGCAGTTTCCGCCAAAGTCCAGCGCTCATCCGGGAGCTCTACCGCAAGGGCAATGTTCCTGAGGTTGAGATCACGCAGTATTACAGCAGCTTTGGCGTAAGCCTCTCTCAGCTTATCAATGTTGAACTCAACTCTCTTTCCTAGCCCGATTAGGAGAATCCGCGCGGTAGGCAGGTCTCTTGTGTGGAGCAGCGAGCTCTTGCAGAGCTTGCCGTCGAAGTCACCGCTCTTGATCAAATCCCCAATGGCGCCACGGCATTTCTGATCGAGCGAAGCAGCAATTCCCTCCAGCCCCACAACGTCTTCAAAGTGTGTAACTATGAGAGCTGCTGTTTTTTGCTCCGTGATATCTCCTCTTCTGACGTTTATCTTCATCGTCTCTTCTCCTCAGGGGTTAGTTTCCATTGTAGCAAAAGGGATACCGCAATCCTTTCCGGTTACGGAGCGGAAGGGCTGACAAAGCCCACCGTCATCTCTATCTGGCGAGAATGGAGTTACAATCGACGGAATCGCGGTCCGCGCAGGATAACACAGTAAGGACGAATGTCAATTCTATATCGAGCTCCCAAATCCCCGTGGATCTCCGACTACTGCTGAATCGGCGGGAAGAAGCCGACGGTGGCCCCACCACCGGCATCCAGAAAATTAATGCCATAGTCGCTGAAGTAGCAGTTAATGGCATTGTTGCCAAAGACATCCAGTCCTACCTCCGGTCTCGTAATGGGGAAATCCGTCCAACCGGGATCTGTGACATATGTGTTGGTGCGTATGACAGAATTCAGTTGGCTGCCCGCCCCCAAACGCTGCACGCTGCCCTCAACGTCACTGGACCATTGTATCAGAGAAAAGTGGTCCGTGGCGGCAATTGTCTGGTCCGGATCGCGCGGAGGCCAGTTGAAAGCGCCTCTCGCGTCTCCCAGTCTGACGTTGTTCTGGGGATTTGTATCTCCCGATCCATGATCAGAGGTGTCACCAATATATACTTGTATATCGTTCACCCTGGTGCCGACGGGAAACTGGGCCGACGGGTTGTCGGCCGCCGTTACTACCTTCTCCACGACTCGCACTAGAATTGTCGACCAGGGCTTCAGGTATCCATTGGCATCCACAACGTTATCAGCGGTGGTCAACGTTTTGTACGCCAACCACTGCATGGATTGCCCACTCGCATTATTGCCCTGTCGCCAGAGCACGATCATGGGCGTGTTATCCAGTCCCGACGGCAGAATCGAATTGGGAACGCCGTCCGTACTGCCACCAGTAAGGGAATTTGACCTCATAAAGGCTACGCCGTATCTGTTGCGCGTTATAATGTCCGTCAGGCGGAAAGATAAGCCCGCCATATAAAAAGGTTGGTTGGAGTATCTTATCTTCACCTGGGCGTCGTAGCTCAATTTCTTGTTATTTGCCTTCCACGCGTCGTCGAAAGCCGGCGTGCTGGCCGCCGCCAAGTTTATACCGATAAAGCTCGCGAGGTCGCTGACGTTCACTATTACTGCGCCCAAGACCTTCATCGCCGACGATCCCTCTATGGTAGTAGCGACGAACGATCCAAGAGATGCAGTCCAACTCGCCAAGCTGCTAAAGAGATCACTGAACAAACCGGCTGATCCTTGCTGATCGCTCGCGATAGAAGCAACTGGCATATTATAGGAAACGGTCCGCGCCGTACCGAAGGCGTTTCCAACGGTTCCCGTAGAATCTAAGCGGACGTATTTGAGCAGGGTAATGGTGTCGGCAGACGTCAGGGTCCAGTTGTAATCTCCGTCGGGATTTCCCATTATGGTAACGCCTTTCAGGACGTTCCCCTCTTTTATTTTGTAGCAGTAAACATTCACGCCGAACTCGAACTTGAAGGTACCGTTGCGGGTGGGAAAAGCGTTGGCAGAGCCCGTGTTTGCCAACGTAATATAATCATGTCCCGAAGATTTCTGGAAAGTCTGTATCCCACTCGGTTTGGCTACCAAGTAAATCGGCGCCCCTTGAGGGATCAATAACTGGAGTAGGCCAAGCAAGCCACTCATACGAAAGGTGACTGTGTCGCCGCTGATCGTGGCGCTGCTGTAATTGACGTATCCGAGCAGATTTCCCAGCAGATCAGTGACCTTGATGGTCCCCGATCCCAAGCTGAGACCCGGTGGAACGGAGCCCATGACTTTCGTCCGGAGGTTGGGATTGAGCAGCGATAGTAGGGTGAAGTTCGTTGTCGTGAAGAAGTAAGGGTAGACCCTGATGTTAAAGCTGCCGGCACCTCCACCTAGCCGAACGGTCCTGTTGTCCAACGACTCCAACATCTCATCGCGTGCATCTTCCGTGGTCCCAGCGTTGACGTACTGGCTCGCCGCGTAACGATATCCAGATTCGGCAAGATAGTAAGCCTTTACAGCGCCG
>JAQULV010000190.1 GCA_028718405.1 Smithellaceae bacterium | reverse complement strand
ACCTCGAAGGACGCCATGGAGGGCTTCGGCGCCTTCTTCGAAAAGAGAGAACCCGTCTTCAAGGGCGAATAATACAAAGAAAGGAACAAGTACTATGACTATCGACGACGTAAAGAAGGTTGCCGTAATCGGTTCCGGCGCCATGGGAAACGGCATCGCCCAGGTATGCGCGATGGCCGGACTCAAGGCCGTCATGGTGGATATCAAGCAGGAGTTTCTTGACAAAGGTATGGCCACCGTCAACAAGAGTCTGGATGTCCTGGTCGGCAAGGGTAAGCTCACCGCCGAGGGAAAGGCCCAGGTGATGGCCAATCTGTCCACGTCTTTGAGCAACGCCGAAGCCGTCAAGGATGTTCAGGTGGTTATCGAAGCCGTTCCGGAGATCATGGACCTGAAGAAGAAGGTCTTCGCCGAGATCTCGGCCGCGGCCCCGGCCGACGCACTTTTGGCCTCCAACACCTCCACGATGAGCATCAGCGAGATCGCCACGGCCGGCAAGAACCCAGAGCGGATATTAGGCATGCATTTCTTCAATCCCGCGCCGGTCATGAAAGGCGTCGAGATCATCTACGCCAAGAACACGAGTGACGCCACCGTGGATCTGCTTTGCGAACTGACCAAGAAGATCGGCAAGGTTCCCATCAAGGTGCTCAAGGACTCTCCGGGCTTCATCGTCAACCGCATCGGGGCGCCCAACCAGGCCCTGATCAGCGCCGTTCTGGATGCAGGCATCAAGACGGACCCCATCGACACCATCATGAAGGCGCTGGCCGGCATGCCCATGGGGCCCTTTGAACTCGCGGACTACGTCGGTATCGACGTTTTCTATCACACCTTGAAATATTATTCCGAGACCCTGTCTCCGGAATTCAAACCCGGCAAGGCGCTTCAGGCCCTGCTGGACAGTAAGAAGCTCGGCATGAAAACCGGCCAGGGAATCTACACCTGGGAAGGCGGCAAGGCCAAGATCGACGCCTCCGAGCAGTCTCAGGAGTTCGGCCCGATGGAATTTCTGGCGACCCAGATCAACGAGGCGGTGCGCGTTTACAAAGAGAAGATCGCCGCTTCCGCAGCCGACATCGACCTCGGCATGGTTCACTGCATGCGAGCCTTCGCCGGTCCGTTTGCCATGGGCGCGGGCATGGATCCCCAGCAGCTCTCCGATACGCTGATGAAGCTGCACAAACGTTTCGGGCTTAACATCTTCAAGCCCGAGCCGGAGATCGTGGACGGCTCTTTCAAGCAGATGAAATAGTCTTGTTGTTCTTTCTGGCGGAGGGAAAGCCTTTGCCAGTCTGCCGCAAATAAAAAGGCCTTCCGGAAAATTTTCCGGAAGGCTTTTTTGTCAGGCGAAACTTCTTCTACTTCAGCAATGTTTCAAGATCGAAGTAAGAGGTGAGCCCCAGAGTCACGTTGTAGTATCTCATCTCGTCCATATTCTGGAAACCCACTACATAGTTGCCTTCAACGCCGATGGACACCGTATCCGTTACAAAGAAATCGATCCCCACTCCCGCCTTGGCGCATGTCCCGCCGTCGTAGTCCGTTTCATCTATATCCACACCGGTGGAGGGATCGATTATCTCTGTATTGAGACCCTGCAACATGCCGCCGGCGCCCACCGTGATGAACGGCCGGACGATCTTCGTCGGCAGCGATAGTTTCACCGTCGGCATGACGGTTACGAGCCTCACCTTCCCGGAGACGGGACAATCATGCCAATCGGCCGGACTGCCTGCGGGGGCAAGATTCACCGACATGATCTGATCTTTCATCTTGAAGCTGTCAAGATAATCCACGTCGAGCTCCAGCGCGAGCCAGTCCGTAAAACGGTATCCCCCCTTGGCGCTGACGCCCCAGGTATCGCCGAAATCCAGATGGTACTGATTCTGGAATGTCTCGTCGGGACCCAGATCCGTAACCTTGAAATCCTGTGCGGCGAAGTTCCCCCCTATTCCTGCAAACCACTTGCCGCTCTGTGCATATGCCGGAGCAGCCATTAGAATCGCGACCACCAAGATAACTGCAATAGATAATCTCTTCACAACCCCTCCTTTTTCCCCTCTGTTGGAATATTTGCCACTGTTGACCTCGGCTGATATTTTAGATAGCGCTTAATTGTCAAGATATTTTAGTGGAAGGGCTCGGAATAGAGCTCCCCACCACCATCGGCCGCGATGACGAAGCGGTAGTATATCGCGCTTCCCTGAACGACGGGGTTGAACCATCTCGCCTCATAGAAGCCCTTCGTATCGCCATCAAAGGACCCGCGGCAAACCACCGCCAGATCGTAGCCGGAATCGTCAACGGGCCTGCCGTTCTCGACGAGCGTCCGCCAGCCGCCGCTTTCGCCGCGTTCCTCGATGCGCACCAACTGCTTCCCCCAGGGAAGAAGGTGCGGCGGCAAATCTTCCCACCTGAAGGACCAGTAAGGTTCCCCGTTGATCCGCGCCCCGTGGAATACCGGCTTGCCCTGGGCCTTCCTTTCGCCGCCCGCTTTCGCATCCCGGTCGTAGAACTTCGTCACGCGGAGATCGTAGTCCCACGATGCGGGAAGAAGGCCCCCTTCCGCCCCTTCCTTCATATCCTTCATATCCTTCATCAAGTGGCCGATCTCGGCCTCGATAAAGGGCTGCGTCCCGGGACCGTAGAGCGTATGCCCTCCTTCGTAGTGCTGCCGGCTGTATTCTTCAGGCGTCGTGACGTAGCCGAAATAACCGTTGGCGCAGCTGATCACGTCAACCTTCCCTACCTCCGCCCCGAGCTGGTTCCGACACTCTGCCGCGAATCTGCGGCCCGCCTCGAGCGTCACCTCGAAGGGCAGAGGGACGAGCAGCGTATCGTCGATCCGCACCGCCTGGAGGAAGAGCGCATGGGGAAAGTCCTTCTTCGCCAGGATGAGGCTCTGCAGGGGACCGGCGACGATCCTCTTGCTGCCCTGACACGATCCGGTGAAGAACCAGCGTGCCGATCCCTCCCGGAACCAGGGAAGCACGTCGAGCACCGGAGACGGTCCGTCCTCCGCTCCGGCCGTGAGCGACATGCCCACCATCGGCCTTTCGCAGAGGCAAACTCCGTCGAGACAGCGGTCCTTGTAGAGATCGATTTCCTTGGCCAGATGGCGGACGGGAACGTCTTCCTTCAGCTTATCATCCAGAGAGACGAAAAGCTCCAGGGCCTTCCGGCCCACGGTCTGCCCGAGGCGCCGGGCCTCGATGAAACCCTGCATGTCGGCACGATAGTCGGGAGAGCAGTCGCCGTGCGTCCCGTTGAAGGCGGCATGGACGGGCTCCCAGCTCGTCTTGTATTTATCCTTTATCCCCCATTCCACCTCGCGCTCCGAGTAGGCAAAGACATCGGCGTTGTAGAGGTTATTGGCGGGCGGCACCGCCGTACCGTGAATCGAGAAGCTGGAGATCGCGGCCAGCGGCAGGTAGCGTCCCGCATCATCTTTTGCATCCACACGGATCATATACAGGACCGGATTGACGGCATGATAAATATCGGGCGGATCCTGGGCCGAAACGTTCTTGTCGGCCATGTAGGCCTCGATGCTACGGTTGTGGGTCACTCCCCAGATCTCGGTCGTGCCGGTGGCGATCTTCGCCGGCTTTCTTCCATCGTAGGCGCTGACGACGGCCGCCGCGATCCGCTGTGCGAGGTAATCAAAATAGACGGGATCGAAGCCCGGGGCGTTGGCCGCGCCGTCGTTATAGAAGTTGTTATCGAAAAAGGCGCCGGGCCCCGAGTGCGTGTGGGTTCCCGCAATGAGAAGCCCATCTACGCCCACGTCTGTATCCTTGGCGATTAGCTCGGCGATGCGGTGATGGAGGAGCGCCGATCCCGTGAGCAGGTCGCATTGCACGAGCGCCACGGAGCGGCCGGCCTTCGGCTTCAGGTAAAGAACGCGAGCGTAAAGCCGCGTGCGGAATCCTTTGCCGTAGTTGGCCCAGAGCGAATATCCCGCCATGGGCATCCCCGGCGGCGGTGTGACGTCCGTCTTCGCCGCCCCGGCCAGCATGGTGTCGCTCTTTACCGCCGGTAGGGCCTGCTCGTTTCTGATATTGATATGGGTTGTCTGCTTGAACGCGGCACAACCGGTAAAGATGACAAGCGACACGGCTACGAGTAACGAAATTCTTGCGATCTTCACTTTCTACCTCCGCAAAAGTTTTAAGACTCCTGTCGGCCGCGGCACGGCCGGAAACACCTGGCCTGCCCCCCGTTGCGCGGGAATCGTCACGCGCTTTCCGCTTCCCTTCCGGCGCACAGCCGCCGCATTGTTTAGCAATAGCCCCTCCACTTTTCGTCAGTCCCC
>JAQULV010000189.1 GCA_028718405.1 Smithellaceae bacterium | reverse complement strand
CCGCCCGCCCCGTGACAGGCATATCTTCCTTCGCGACGAGTGGTTCTCAAACGTTGAAAGGAGGAGAGCCATGTTAATCGACAGTCCCCTCTTTGAGCAAGGAGCCTTGATCCCGCCGCGATTTACCTGCGACGGGCAGGACATCTCGCCGCCGCTGCATTGGGGGGATGTGCCGGCAGCGGCGCAAAGCCTGGCGTTGATCGTAGATGATCCCGACGCCCCCGTCGGAACTTGGGTACATTGGGTTGTTTATAACATTCCTCCCTCTTCCTCCGGCATGCCCGAGCACGTGGAGAAAGTGAAGGAGCTTGCCGACGGTACCCGTCAGGGAAAGAACGACTGGCCGAAGCTGGGTTACGACGGTCCCTGTCCTCCTTCCGGCACCCACAGGTATTTCTTCAAACTCTACGCCCTCGATTGGAAGTTGCCGTTGGCGGCCGGGGCCACGAAGGCGGAGCTGCTGCGCGAGATGAAAGGACATATCCTTGCCGAAGCCGAGCTTATGGGAAGGTACAAGAGGCAGGGACGCTGAAGGCTATTTTTCCAGATACAGTTTCTCACCAGGAGAGATACGTCCGGAATCCATCTCATTCCAGATCATCAGGGCCCGAACAGTGACGCCCTTTTCCGCAGCGATGGAAGCCAGCGTGTCGCCTTTCTTCACCGTATAGATATTCTCACGACGGTCCCGATGCCAAGCCTCCAGCGCCTTCGCAAAGCGGTCGCTGAAACCGTCTCCGGCGCCCTTCGGAACGAGGAGACTGTGTCGACCCTTACTCAGATAATAACCCCGGACTTCGGGATTCAGGTCCTTGATGGTCTTGAAATCGCAACGGGCCGCTTGGGCAACAACCTTAAGGGGAACGTTGTCGGCACAGATGAGATCGACGTTGTCTCCTTCCCAGATCGGGTAGAGGCTTTCCTTGGAAAGCGTGAAACCGTAACGGGCCGGGTCAGACAGGATCAGTTTTGCGGCCAGGGCGCGAAAGACGTAGCGCTGGGTCTCCAGCGGCAGATAGAGACGAAAGTAATCGTTCGTGCCTTGGGTGATGATTTCCGTCCTGAGACCATCCCTTCCCATGTTGTAGGCGGCGGCGGCCAGCGCCCACGAGCCAAAGAGATCGTGGAGGTCCTTGAGATGATCCAGCGCGGCCCCCGTCGAGGCGAAGATGTTGCGACGCTGATCGATCCGATCGTCGACGCACAGGCCGTATTCCTTGCCCGTCGCCTCAATGAACTGCCAGAAACCGACGGCCCCTTTGGATGAGCCGGCATGGGGCCGCATCGAACTCTCGATGACCATGAGGTACTTCAGATCGTCGGGCAACCCCTTCTTGCGAAGCTCTTCTTCGACCGAGGGCATGTAACGACCCGAACGCTTCATCCAGATGATAACCTGGGCGCGGTCCCAGAGCATCATGAGAAATTCCGTCTCGAGTCGCTCACTGATCTCCGGGCTCTCCAGGGGAACGACTTCGCCGCAGAAATTTATAGGACCGTCGAAAGAGGCCGCTGCCATCAAGTCGGGGATCGCTTCCGTCTTCTTCCCCGTTGGCGATGGGGCGGCAAAGGCCGCGGAAAAGATGAACAAGGAAAATACAAAACTTAGAATGACCTCAGCGCGTAAAACTTTTAGTGGAGAACCCATAGAACCGCCTGAAAAACTTATTTTGCCCAGATGAACTCTCTGCTCAGAAACGTTCCTGGCAGATCACGAGATTGCGTCCCGTCTCCTTGGCTTCGTAGAGGGCCTTGTCGGCCCGCTTCAGAAGCTCCGTCAGTGCCATTACCTCATCTTCCTCTATTCCTGCAACCCCAAAACTGGCGGTCACGCAAATCTCCTTCCCTTCGTAGATCGTTTGCGCCGTCGCGATCCGGTCACGGAGACGCTCGGCGATCTGAGTAGCCGCCTGGGCAGAGGTCTCGGGCAGGATGAAAGCGAATTCCTCACCCCCATATCTTCCCATGATATCGGAGGTGCGCAGCATCCCTTTGCAAATACCGGCGACGGTCTGCAAGACCTCATCACCGGCCAGATGCCCGAAGGTGTCGTTTACCTTTTTGAAGTGGTCGATATCCATAATGACGAGCGAAAGAGCGCGCCTATAGCGCTCGGCCCGTTCCAGTTCCTTCTGCGCCAGCTCGAAGAAGTACCGGCGGTTCAGGATGTCCGTTTGGCTATCGATGGTGGCCAGCCGTGAAAGTTCCTGGAGCATCATGACCTTCTGGGTGTCTTCATTTAGGATAATCATCTCCCCCAGCTGGTGCCCGCTGCGATCCCTGATTGCGGCCGTATCAACGGTGAAATAGCGAATGTCTCCTTCTTCCGTGATCTTCATGTACTCATCGTTAGCGGAGGACTTTGCAAAAAGGTGATCCAGGATTACCGGGTAGTCTTGCAGAGCCTTGGCTGCGGGCAAGCCCAAGCTTGCGGGCGTCAGGGTCTTGATCGTGGTTGCGGCGATGCGGTTATAGTCCACCACACGACCCAGACCGTCCAAGACAATAACACCCTCCCCCATGCCGTCGAAGACGGTGTCGCGGGCGATGGGTTCGAGATCCAGCAACTGATACCGGAACAATCCCCAGACCAAGATGGGGCCGGTGGCGGTGAACATCATAGGTGATAGGTCCAGCCCCCAGGGACTTTTGCCCGACAGGTAGGTGATGAACCCGATCCAGGGGATGATCGAACCGATGAGCATGGTGGCCGCCTGCCGCCGGTACGACGGCGGCGCATTCCACCAGAAGCGCGCGAAAAGAACATTCCCGACGATCAGGCAGAGATTGCTGTAGAAAATGTGAACCCAGTACCAAGACCCGCCCGTTACGGAAAGGGTGGGGAATGGTCCCTCCGTGGAGACGGCGGCCGTGCTGTAGAGGAGATGATGCCAATCGTTGGTATAATTGGCGATGATCGTGGCGGCGGGAATGGCAAAGAGGAAAACGAGAAGAGGTTTTGTCAGCCAGTTCGTCCTCCCTACGTAGCAGATAGCAACAATCGTCCACAGCGGCGGCAGGACGGCAATACCCCAGTATTCCACCTTTATCCAATAGAGCATGCCGACGAGGTTTCTGTTGGCCAGCTCGAAGGCGTAGCCGAACGTGTAAAGGCTTGCCGCCAGCATGAGGAACGCAAAGGGCAGGGCTGCATCTCCGGCCGACTGCCTTTTCCGCCAGGCGTAGAAGCCGATCGACAGGTTGATGCCGGTGGCCAGCAGAAGAAAGATAGTATAGGTAATTTGTTGCCTGATCATGGGGATGTTGGACCTTCAGGACCTTTCCTTCAAGAAAAAGTTGGTCCCAGATATAAAGGCTAGCACAGGAGGCTTAAGAACACAACCCTCAGCCAACCTCCCTGAGGAAAGAAGCGGGAATGCGTGAGAGATGAGATTGTGGAAGGGAACCGCGTCCCATCGGGACGCGGTTCGGAGAGATATCTTACAGGATTTTCCTCTTTCCTCAGCAGTATAATCAAAAACCGTATTCAGCGCGCAGTCCCGAAAGCCAGGAGCGGAAATCGGCAACCTCCGCCGGCGTCAACGAGTCAAGGAGTTTTGTGTTGATCGAGGCGCTGACATCCACCAGACGCACAGCGGCCTTGATGTAGCGGACGATGGTCGGCAACTCGCCTTTCAGCTTCAGCTTCCCCTGCATGAGCCCTTTGACGGGGTCCAACTCTTTCAGAAGGATTTGTCTCCAGCGGGCATATTCGCCGCGAATGACGTAATTACCGGCTTCCCCTGCTTCCTTGGGTACAACCCGAATCGAACGGCATTCACCATGCCAGAGGTCCATCATGATATAGAGATCTTCGTCCAGCCCCAGATCCGGGGCAGCAGAGATGTGAAGGACAACGGTTCCTTCCCAGGTGGCCGCCACCTGCTTGTACAGTTCATCGTTCTTCAAGAGCTGTTCGTACTTTGCGATCCAGGCTGGAGTCCCCATGAGGTAGGGTTCCTTCTCCGTGGCGAGCGAGGTGCTCATGAGACCCGCGATGGCGTCTTCCCATTCCTTTGTTCCGTAAGCGTACGGCATGTTTCCC
Source organism: Smithellaceae bacterium (assembly GCA_028718405.1). Lineage (GTDB taxonomy): Bacteria > Desulfobacterota > Syntrophia > Syntrophales > JAQULV01 > JAQULV01. The sequence continues at coordinate 276 of JAQULV010000189.1, read as the reverse complement.
CCCTTAATTGTTTATTTGGATTTCGTACAAACTTCAACCCGGGCCAGGCGTGCATTCCCGCCCGGGATCGTTGCGTGGATTGATATCACTTCGGAGCGGCGGGCGCCGGACCGTGTGTTACATAACGGACATGATCTTCGTCAGGTTCGTCAGCAGAATCACGTGGAAGAACATCCCCTTGATCTTGAGCTGTCCCGTGAGCAGGAGCTTAATGACGTTGAGACCCGCTTCATCAAAGTAATAGGGAAGCCCGAACTTGATGTTGATGACCTGCAG
>JAQULV010000188.1 GCA_028718405.1 Smithellaceae bacterium | reverse complement strand
GACCGACGCTATTTCATCTTTGAGCGCAGTTTGAGTATTTCGCCTGCCGCCATGAATTTGTCCATACCAAGATGATGGATCGTCTTCGGGTCTTTTCTTGCCGGATCTATCCACGCTTTCACGACTTCAAGGATGAAGAAGTTGTACTGCTTTACCAGCCGCGTGTCAATCACACGGCATTCGAGATTTACGTAACATTCGCCGATCAGCGGTGCCGTTACGTTGGAGGCCGGCACAGCCGTGAGCTTGAACTTGGAGAACTTGTCAATGTTTTCGCCCGAGGTGTTGCCGCATCCCGCCATCTGCGCGGCCAGCTCCACGGTGGGGATATTGATCACGCACTCCTTCGTCGCTTTCACTGCCTTGAAGCTGAAATTCATCTCACTGATGACGCAGCCGATGAGCGGCGGCTCGAATTCCATCATTGTGTGCCAGGACATGGCCATGATGTTTGCTTTGCCCTTGTGGGCCGTGGAAACGAGAACTACCGGACCCGATTCCATGAGGGCATAAACCTTGGAGAGGGGAAGATTTCTCTTTGCCATAATCCGCTCCTTTCTGCCGATCATATCGGCTTCCGCCAATATTCGCCATTCCCCGGTTCAGTTGGGGAATCCAGTCCAACTTGTTTGTCATTCCTCCCCCTGCCTTCGCAGAGCCTGCCCCGGACTTGATCCGGGGGGGTAAACGGCAGCGGGAATGACGCTTTATTTGCCGCCGATGGTCTTCACCATCTTGTAGTCATCCATGACGAATCCGCCTCCAATGTCCTGGACCAGAGGACCGGCGTTGACAAAACCCATGCAGAGATAAAAAGCGACGGACCCGGTGTTGTTCTTGTTGACGGTGAGCCGGAGCTTATCGATGCCCATCGCCTTGCATCGCTCCTCTATGAATGCAATGATTCTTCTGCCGATGCCTTCCCCCTGCCTGTCAGGCAGGACATAGATCTTGCTGAGCAGAGCTGCTCTCTCCGCTGGTTCTGGGACAATGGCGAAGTAACCTATCTTCTCGCCATTATCCATTACGAGGTAATACCGATAGCCATCGGCGATCTGTTCTGCGATGGCGAAGGCGCTCTGGAACTTCTCGATCATGTAGTCGGTCTGCGCCTGGCCGATTATGGGAGCGTAGTGACGACTCCAGGTTTCACGTGCCAGCGCGGCAATGATATCTATGTCGGATGCTTCGTTGACTTCAAGTATCTTCAGCATATGAGCAAGGCTTAGCTGTCATTCCCGTGAAGGCATAAATCCAGTTCTCGTCTATTCAACCCCGACCTTGACGACAACCTTCTTGACCTTTGTCGGTTCCTTGCCGGTGCCCGGCATGTGGAGATCCTCCGGAAAGAAGATGGCGAACATCCCGGCGCCAAACTTGATGAAAGACGCCTCGCCGTCGTAGAGGGCCTCGTCCTGTTCGTCGCTGTAAGCCGACGCGGGAATGCGGTCGTGCAGAGGGGCGTAGCCGAACCACTCCGAGCCTGTCACAACGTATTGCACGTCGATATACTTCCGATGAGCCTCGAGCTTGCAATTGCGGCGGTCCTGCGTTGTGTATTCGCTCACGATGGCGAACATCCGGTCGCCGTCTATCTCGTACTTCCCCGGCGCTATCGTGCTGAAGTCCGCGTTCCTTACGTACTCCAATGCCGCTGCAATTCCTTTGTCCAAGTGGAGATAACTTCCGATATTTCCAATTCTGTCGATTATCATGTCTCTATACAGTAATTCTTTTGGTGGGATTAGAGTATCCCCTTCATCAGAGGAGCCGTCGAAAGTGGTCATTCCTCCTGCTTCATGATATTAATGATATTCACCGTCTCAACGCTGACCGTGCAGATCCTGGATATCAGTTTAACAATATGTTCCTTGTGATCAGCGAAGCGATAGCTGTTGAACTTCTCGCGGATTGTCGGGTCTTTGGGATTATGTTCCTTGTGATACTCGAGAATCCATTCGAGAGCAGAACGATTGCCGAGACGATACTCCCAAGCGGCTGGCGGAATACCCTGGAGGGTAGTGATGTTGTCCAGGTGGATGGCGCCATTTTCCTTGTCTGACTTAAGGAGGGGTTTGACCTTTGTTGACGGTTTGCCTGGTTCCGACTTCTTATCACTCCGTTTTAGAGAATAAGGTTTCACTTGCTCATACCCTATGTGTAACTCTATGAGACGCCCCCCCCAGGACGTCCATTTTTTGAAATCATCATAGAAGGGAATTCGGGGAAACTCTCTTCTGAGATTGATCTGGTACTTTTCCCGATAGGCAGGATCGTGGAGAACGGCGTATACGTAATAGAAGATATCGAGGCGTGTGATCGCCGTGTCCTGGTAATGGTTTTGAAACTGCTTCAGCGCCCAGCCGGTAATGTTGTCTCTGCGTTCGCCCTCCCGGTCGTAACGGTAGAGGGGGAGGCACTGAGAATCACCATTGAAATGGTAATCTACCAAACATTTTGAAGCCAAAACATTAAAAGGTTTGTTGCCGACGTTCACAGCAATAATAACGTTTTCGTTCTTCTGGTTCGGAAAGATCATGGGCAACTGATATTGCATCTCGTTAAGTTCATGGCTGAAATAGAGTTTCTTTTTAAGAAGGGGCGGTACAGACAATCGGACAAGTGATCCTCTTGAAAAGTGTAAGGCTTCCCCTTCGCTAAGTCATTCTTGACGGCGCGCGTCCACTTGATGGCGTAATCGACGTGATCCGCAATCTCGCCGCGCGATACTTTTCCGGCAAGCCTTTCGGCCTCACGGTTATAAACTCCGATAAGAAATTCTATCTTCTGCTTAAGATTCTCTTCCGTCTGATCGTAAACCCACTCATCCCTCGCTGTGATGACCCCCAGCGAAAAAAGCTTGAAGATCGCTCTCTCATCGATCTGGTCCCTTGTCGACTTTACGTCTTTGTCCGCAATCGGCAGGAGCTTATCCCAATCGTTTTCGACCAGATTGATCCAGTTGTGACGTTTGTCCGGCTGGAGGTGCTCGAAAGGAAGCTCCCGGAACTTTGTCGTCGCCAGGAATTGTAGTTTTTCCTTGGCGGTCTCCATCTCTGGTCGGCGCGTATAGAATATCCGGCAGGGGCTTTTCTTCGCTTTTCCGTTTCTCACAAAAAAGGAGACGGCAACTCCCGTCTGGATGGCAAAGACGTTGTGCTTCGGGCCGGAGAGTTTCGGATTCTGTCGGACATCTCCGCCGAGATCGACGATATAAATGTCGCTGAACTCGTCGGCCACGACCTTGCGGAAGCCGTCATAGGTCCGAGCATTGATCAGAGAGCGATTAGTGATAAACGCGAGGACGCCATTTTTATCTAGCCGGTCGCTTGCCCAACGGATAAAGCGGGCATACATGTCGTATAGCTTCGTTTTCTGGGCAGTGCTCTCCGCAATGTAGGTGTCCCTGATGCGTTTATCGATGCCGGGGTATTCCCGATTCTTGTTGTTTTCGTTTTCGTTGAGCTGGTTGGCGTTATATGGCGGGTTACCGATGATGACAGAGATCTTTCGCTTGTTCTGGCGTTTGATCCGTTCCAGATTTTCCGGAGAAAAGCCGCCGAAATCTAAGGCGGCCGTTTCCGAATATTTTTTCCGCGATGAAAATCCAAGATTGTCTAATGTATCAACGAAGCAGATATTCTTGAATTCAGCATACGCCCCCATTTTTTGGCTGTATGTGTATTCGATATTGAGGTTAGCTATATAGTAAGGGAGGATAGCAACCTCGTTGCAATGAATCTCGTTTCCATATTTGAAGGGAAGCCGATTCTTTGGCAGATGCTCGATGATTTCCGTAACAAAGGTACCCGTGCCCGTGGCTGGATCCAGAATTTCTACATCTTCGTCCCCGAGGAGCCGCCCGAAATTCTCGTGTACCAAGTGCTCGGCGGATTCTACCATGAAGCGCACGATCTCATTAGGAGTGTAAATGATTCCCAAGCGGTCCGCAGCCGCAGGATTGTAAGCACGGTAGAAATTCTCGTAAACAACCTTGAGGAAACGTTGTTTTTCGTGATGGTCTGCAATACCGGAAGCAGCGGCCTTGATAATCTGGATATAGGGATCGATCTTACCCAGTATGTTTCTACGTACAGTGCCAGTGAAAAAGGTCTCGATTACCCCCATGAGTGCACGGGCGATGTTGTTTTCCCGGTGAAACTGGGATTCATTGAAGACAGTAATGAAGATGTCTTCCGTAAGAATGTGCTGGATGATCATCTCCCGGATGTCGGCCATGATGATGTGTGGGTTGATTGATTCCCGGCACAGGTCCAAAAAATCTTCACGTGCTTTGGCGAAGGCAGTGTTCTTAGCCGCTTG
>JAQULV010000187.1 GCA_028718405.1 Smithellaceae bacterium | reverse complement strand
CGGGAGAGGATTTTGAAAAGTATCCCCGTGACCTGGAGCGGGATGCGAATCTCGCTCGTGAAGCCGGGGTCGATGTTATCTTCAGTCCCAGCCATAGAGACGTGTATCCGGCCGATTATCGAACCTACGTCAATGTGGAAGGACTGACGGAAAACCTGTGCGGTCTTTCCCGTCCCGGCCATTTCCGTGGGGTCACGACGATCTGCCTGAAGCTCTTCAATATCGTCAAGCCCCATGTGGCGATCTTCGGCAAAAAGGACTTCCAGCAGTTCATGACGATCAAAAAAATGGTCGAAGACCTGAACCTGGATCTGGAGATCGTTGGTTGTGACACGGTGCGCGAGATGGACGGCTTGGCGATGAGTTCGCGCAACGCCTACCTAAAGGCTGAGGAGAGGCAGGCGGCGCTCAGCCTCAGTCAATCTCTGGTCAGGGCAAAGCAACTCTACGAAGGCGGCGAACGAAAGGCCGCGGCAATCCTGGCGGAGGTTGAAGCGACCGTGAGGAGCCATCCCGTAAACCGCATCGATTATGCTAAGATCTGCACGGCCGCCGACCTTCGAGACGCGGAAGTTGTGGGAGAAGGAGATGTCATCGCCTTAGCTGTGAAGGTCGGAGCAACGAGGCTGATAGATAATTACGTATTTGGCGAAAATCTTGATATCCCTAAGGGGGCATAAAGGGAGGTATAGGATGCAACTATTCGTCCTCAAATCTAAGCTGCACCGGGCCACTGTCACCGACGCGGATCTGCATTACGAAGGAAGCATATCCATAGACGAGGGGCTCATGGAGGCCGCCAACATCCTTCCCTACGAGAAGGTTGCCATTTACAACGTGACCAACGGCGAGAGGTTCTCGACCTACGCCATCAAGGGCAAAAGGGATTCCGGCACCATCTGCCTCAACGGGGCCGCTGCCCACAAGGCCTCGCGCGGCGACATCATCATCATCGCCACCTATGTGGTTGTCAGTGAGGACGAGGCGAAGAACTGGAAACCGAAGTGCGTGCTGCTCGAGGCGGGAAACAAGATCAAGCATCGCAGTTGAAGGTGTCTTAACGAGGATTCGACAAAGGGGGAAGGGGTGCACTTCCCCCTTTTTTTAAATAACAATTGTAAATTACGGAACAATTTGCTATCAACGAGCGAATTTCAACTGGTACGCAAAGGACACAGGTTTTGAAGAAGGAAATAAAGAACATATTCCTGGCCGGCTTGGCCGTCGTGATTCCGATCGGGCTCACTATCTATATTCTTTTCTTTCTGATCGCGATGATGGATGATCTGCTGCAAGTGATTCCCGTAGCGTATCAGCCCGATACGCTGCTTCACTTCCACATACCGGGACTAGGAGCCATTGCCCTGGTGATCATCATCCTGATCAGCGGCCTGCTGGTGAGAAGCTACGTCGGCAATAAGATGGTGAGTTGGGGCGAGGGGCTCGTAGAGAGGATTCCCGTTGTCAAGAACCTCTATCATCCTATCAAGCAGATCGTCGATAGCATGTTTGCCAAGAGATCCCGGAGTTTTAAGAAGGTCGTTCTCGTGGAATTTCCCAGGAAGGGCCTCTACGCGCCGGGTTTTATCACCGGTGCCGCCGTTGGCGAGATAGAGGAAAAGATCGGTAAAAAGTGTGTTGGGGTCTTTGTTCCGACGACGCCGAACCCGACCTCCGGCTACCTCATTATCTGTCCGGAGGATGAGTTGATACCCCTGCAGATGACCGTAGAGGAGGCCTTTACATTCATCGTCTCCGTTGGTATAGTTGCGCCCCATGCGGAGAAGATAAATCAGGTTCAGCGCGCGTAAACGCCGCAGAGGCGAAAGAATATAATGACGAGGAGAGAATGATGCAGATAACTTCGGAGAGCGTAAAGGTTGGACATCCGGACATCGTGTCCGACTCTATTGCGGCGAACATTATTGCCGCGATCCTGGATGAGGAGAAAAAGGTTGGACTTACGGTCGATACGATGCCCCATTGCGGCATCGAAGTTTTCCTAGGTAAGGGGCTGTGCATCGTTGGCGGTGAAGTGGCCACGCGGATCTACGTGGACATCGAAAGGTCCGTCCGCGAAACGGTACTCTCCATCGGCTACAAAGACTACTGTTTGGGCTTGAACGGAAATTCCATGGGGATTTTGAACACGATCATCCCCCAGTCACCTGACATCAACATTGGAACCCGCGCCGACATGGGTAAATACAAGGAGATCGGCGCCGGTGACCAGGGAATCATCTATGGGTTCGCCTGCGATGAGACGCCGGAGCTGCTGCCGCTACCCTACGTTCTTGTCACCAAGATGATGAGGACCTTCGAGACCTGCGGAAATTCCATCTTTGCGCCGGACGGTAAGGGGCAGGTAACTGTAGAATATGATGATGACGGAAACCCCACACGTGTCGCCACGGTGCTCATGTCCAACGCCATCGACTACCGTCAGGTCCCCGAGGCGTTCCGGTCGAGCGTTGAGCCCCAGGCAAAGCAGATCGCCATGGAGTGCCTCGGCAAGTGGGTCGACGAGAACACGGAGTTCCTCTTCAATCCAACGGGAGAATGGCAGGCCCTCAATTCCTGCAGCGCCGCTGATTCAGGAGTGACGGGAAGAAAATTGGTCGTTCAGCTCTACGGCGGGTATCCCGGAGCGCAGTTGGGCGGGGGTGCCATCGTAAACAAGTCGCCGGAGAAGGTGGACTGTTCGGCCACCTTCGGCGCCCGCTACGTGGCGAAGAACATCGTCGCCGCGGGATTGGCCCGGAAATGCTCGGTGCAGCTCGCCTACGCGATCGGCATCGCTCGGCCGATCTCAATCTACGTGAACAACTTCGGGACCGGTACGATCTCCAACAATAAGCTCGTGAGCATCATCAAGGAGTACTTCGATCTTTCACCTCGCGGCATGATTGAGCGTTTCGACCTCCTCAACGGCGATATATACAGGAAGATTCCGCAGTCGCTCTTCCTGGGCGATTACGCCTGGGAGCGGACGGACATGGTCGAGACACTGAAGCAGGCCGCCACGGTCTAGGGAGAGCTCCGCATGGCTTTTTCGGAAATTGACGGCAAGTTAGAGTACAAGGTCGCCGACAGGTCCCTGGCCTCCTGGGGGCGTAAGGAGATGCAACTCGCGGAGAACGAGATGCCGGGTCTTATGGCGGTGAGACAGAAGTATGGCCCCGCCAAACCCCTGGCTGGACTCAGGATCATGGGTAGCCTCCATATGACCATCCAGACGGCAATGCTCATCGAGACGCTGAAAGTCTTGGGTGCTGACCTGAGGTGGGCTTCCTGCAACATCTTTTCGACGCAAGACCACGCGGCCGCGGCGATTGCAGAGGCGGGCAGCGCCTGCGTCTTTGCCTGGAAAGGCGAAACGCTCGAGGAATACTGGTGGTGTACCGAACAGGCGTTGACCTGGCCCGATGGTTCGGGGCCCGACCTTATCGTTGACGACGGTGGTGATGCGACACTTTTTATCCATCAAGGCGTTAAAGTGGAGAGTGATCCGGGTCTGTTGGAAAAGGCGCAGTCCAACAAAGAGATGGCGATCATCATGGAAAGGTTGCGGCACAGCCTCGCCAAAGATCGGGACCGCTGGCACGGAGTGGCGAAAAAGATCAGAGGAGTTTCCGAGGAAACGACGACCGGCGTTCACCGGCTTTACCAGATGGCGAAAACCGGTGAGTTGCTCTTTCCCGCCATCAATGTCAACGATTCGGTGACGAAATCAAAATTCGACAACCTCTATGGTTGCCGGGAATCCCTGGCCGACGGGATCAAGAGGGCAACGGATATCATGATTGCCGGCAAAGTGGTGGTCATCTGCGGGTACGGCGACGTGGGAAAGGGATCAGCGCAATCCATGCGTGGCTTCGGTGCCCGGGTCATCATCACGGAGATCGATCCGATTTGTGCCCTTCAGGCGGCAATGGAAGGCTACGAGGTGAAGACGCTGGAGGATGTTGTCGAGCAGGCCGACATCTTCGTAACGGCCACGGGCTGTTGCGACGTAATACGTGGCGAACATATGGAGCGGATGAAGGACGAGGCCATTGTCTGCAACATCGGCCATTTCGATAGCGAAATAAGTATGTCTTACCTGGAGGAGAACAAGAACTGTCGCCGCGAGAACATCAAGCCTCAGGTGGATAAATGGATCCTGAAATCGGGCCGTTCGATTATCATCCTGGCGGAAGGTCGGCTGGTGAATCTGGGCTGTGCCACAGGTCATCCGAGTTTTGTGATGAGCAACAGCTTCACGAATCAGTGTCTTGCCCAGATAGAGCTGGCGGGAAAGACCTAT
>JAQULV010000186.1 GCA_028718405.1 Smithellaceae bacterium | reverse complement strand
GCCCGAATACCTTGCCAGGAGGATCTTTCAGGCAGCTGAGGGCAAAAAGAGGTCGGGCAGTCTCATTGAGGTTTACTCCTAGCATCTGTCGGTGAAAAAACACTATGATACATATTCTGCCGCTATTCTCTTTGAGCGGCGTTCCTTAGCGGTGACCGCCCTCGTGCCCTTCGTGCTCGCCGTGGCCTCCGCCTCTTCCGCCCCAGCCGTCGAACCCGAAGTCAACCCAGCACCCTCCAATCGAGACGATCATCATCGCTAATGCTACCATCAACAAAACGATTCTCTTCATTTTTACCTCCCGATCTAGTATCAGAATTCTCTTGTCTGCTATGAAGTATGCTGAGATTCAGTCGGTCACTAGCAGCGTTCCCGTCATCCCCTCATGGCCGGACCCACAGAAGTTATCGCAGTGGAATGGGAAGGTGCCTTTCTTTTGTGGCACGAATTGCAGACGGTTCACCTTTCCGGGATAGATATCGGTCCTGATGCTCAGGCCAGGACAGTTAAAGCCGTGCAGTCTGTCCAGTGATGTGAATTCCAGATCAACCGGCACACCGATCTTGACGGTTATAGTGTTAGGCGAATACTCAAATCTCTTGGCCACCACTTTGATTACTTGTTCTTCCTGACCTAACGAGATACCGCCTCCTCCTAGATCGACAACGGAACTGGCTAGCAATACGACCGCGCAAGCAAAGAGCAGTGCGCCGTTCGGTATCTTCATATCTTCGCCCCCATCACGTTGTATTCGGCAATGGCATATTGGACGTTCTTGACTGCGGCTTTCACTTCACGGAAACCCAACCCTCGGTAGGGATTGGCGGGGTCCCAAGGAACCGGCGCCTTCTTGGGCTGCGATCCGGGGGCGGGAAGCGGGTACATAAGCCCTTGGGCGGCGTGGTGGGCGATATGTCCGGTCATGAAATCGTTTCTCTGGTGGATATGCCCGTAGAGAACGACGACGTTGGTATAGGGTGTGAGCAGATCAATTGCCTTGGCTCCGTCGCGCGTGTGCCAGTCCCAATCGGGGTACAGATCGAAGAGCGGACGGTGTGTGAAGACGACGATGGGGGTGTCCTTCCTCTGCTTTTTCAAGTCCGTGTCTAACCACTGCAACTGTGCATCGCCAATGCTGGAGGTGGGGTCCGAGACGTTATCTACGACAATGAAATGGATGCCCTTGTGATCAAAGGTATAGTGCGTCTTCCCGAAAGCCTCTCTGAAGGCGGCTCCCTCATCGAGGCCCGCGTCATGTTCTCCCGGCATGAAGTGGACGTTCTTCACCTTGAGCGCACTCACTATTCCTTTGAATTCGGCAAGACGCTTCCGGCGCTCCTTGTCGTCATCAGTTGTGTGGGTGAGATCACCCGTGAACATGATGAAATCTGGTTTCCAACGAAGACCGTTCACGGCAGCGACGGCTTTCTTGAGTGTGCCTGCCGCATCGGGATTTACAGCGGTTCCCTGGAATCCCCAGTGAGAATCCGACATCTGGAGGAAGTAGAAGTCGCGCGCCTTGGAAGTGGCGCCGTAAGCCCACCGATCTATACCCGTCAATGCGGAGGCGAAAACGACGCCACCGATTCCAGCCAGTTTCAGAAAATCACGCCTATCGATCTTCATACGTCGCTCCTTGCAACTGGTTAGAGTTAATCTTCTAATGCCCTGTTTCTATTTCAAAGCATCGTCCATCCAATAGCAATGCGGCAAACAGGAATTACGCGATACGGAATCTCTTAGGGAAAATCAGGAAAAAGAGTAAAACTGGAAAGGGCGGACCGTCTTTGGACGGGCCTATCTTCACTTACTGGCGGTGTATACATTCTTTTAACTAGTATGATGGCGAGCCCATCAGTACCGCCCGCATTCTGTCATTGGCCGACGATCTAGTTGCCGGCCGCGGCAAGGCGATCGGCATAACTACGGATGTCACCCGGTACGAACAGGTCAATAACTGGTCAGTGCTGCCGTACAGAAATACAGACGTGTCGATATCATGATCAATAACGCCGGGCTGATGCCATCCTCACTATTTGAACGTCTGAAGATCGACGACTGGAACCGGATGATAGACGTGAACATCAAAGGTGTGCCGTACGGTATTGCGGCGGTGCTTCCCTATATGAAGAAGCAGGAAGCTGGGCATATTATCAATGTTTCTTCTGTCGCTGGCCACAAGATCCGCCCCGGGGGGCGCGGTCTATGTGGCCACCAAGCATGCCGTCCGAGCTTTGTCCAAAGGGTCGCGCCAGGAAGTGAAGCCTTTACAATATTCGCACGACACTTTTGGGCGCAGAGTTTGCGGAATTCTGGGTTCGAATTTGCGGGTACAAACAAAAAGGGCTTCCGCAAGGAAGCCCTTATATTTGGTGGGTCAGGGCAGAATTGAACTGCCGACACTCGGATTTTCAGTCCGATGCTCTACCGACTGAGCTACCGACCCGTGTGGAACAGATGGTGTCTATTAAAGTTCAGTTTTTTTGTCAAGGCTTTTTTGCGGAAGCCTTTACGCGTCTTTCGCTGATATTACGAGCGTCCCGGCGATCTTGTCATGCCAACCCTGTTTGCGCCGATCGAAGGCAACCCAGATGAATCCGAGGTAGAAAAAAAACATCGAAATAAGGTATCCCACGCAACGGAGAAACCCGACCCCCAACGTCATTTCATTTCCGTCCTCGCGGATCACCTTCAGCCCCAAAGCCCTCTTGCCCGGCGTCTGTCCCGCGACGCCGATGAAATAAGAGAAATAGAAGATGTTAATGAAAAAGGAAGTGATGACGTATGAGGTTTGGAAGTGGTCGGCGGAGAAGCTATAGCTGGCAGCCAGTCCGAACTCCAGGGCGATGTATCCCGTTATAAACATGACGACGGAAATGATCGCGAGGTCTATGATGAGGGCTACGCAACGTCTCCAAAAGCCCCCGTAGTGATAAGCACCCATAGTCTTTTTCCCCTTTTAAATGCTGCCTAGAGAGCCACGCTCGTACTGCAGGATGGAAATAATACTCGGCGCCGCCGTTTCCACTTTGAGAATCAACCGCCCTAAACTGGCGGAGGCGAATCCCGCCGACATGGCCTGCTCCACCTCTTCGGGACCGAAACCTCCTTCGGGACCGACCACGAGAAAGAAGTCGCGGATACCGTCGTTGTTAAGGTCGCGCATGATATCTTTGAAGCTCAACCTTGCCTCTTCTTCCCAAAAGATGATTTTGCCGGAGTGAGAGTCGGGACGGGTTAGCATTTCCTTGAAGCTCAGGATATCCTCCACGAAGGGGATGGTGGGGCGGCCGCACTGCCGCGCTGCCTCCAGAGCTATCTTCTTCCATCTGTCGGTCTTCAACTGGGCCCGCTCCTGCGATAGCCGGGGCACGGCCCGTTTCGAGTCAAAGGGGATGAATCGATCGATACCCAACTCCGTCGTTCTTCTTACGATCTGATCAACCTTTCCAGCCTTTGCCAGACCTTGGGCGAGCGTTATCCGGATATCATTTTCTTCTGCGGGACGCTTGACTACGATCTCGACGTTTGCTTCATCCTTTCCGATGCGGGCTATCCTGGCCTCGAACTCGTTGCCTCTGCCGTCGAAGAGCCGGAGGCTGTCACCCACTCCCATGCGAAGGATGGATTTCACATATCTGAAATACTCGCCCTCAAGCTGGAAGGGCTTCGTCTCGTCGATACCTGCGGGAACGTATATTCGAGGAACGGTCAAGGTTAGCTCCGCTTTTTCCTAAAGATGTAACAGATCCATTCCTTCTCGGTGATGCTCTTTTCCGGGAGCAGGTCCGTGGCGTAGAAGTGCCGCGCCATGTCGTCGGCATTCTGTTCGATGATGCCCGAGACGACGAGGAACCCATCTTTCTTCAAAAGCTCCAGCAGGCGGGGCCGAAGCTTGATCAGGATCTTGGATGTGAGATTGGCGACGATGAGATCAAAACTCCCTTTGACCTGGGCGAGGTCTGTCTCACGGACCTCCACTTTGTCCTGTACGGCGTTGATCAGGACGTTCTCCCTGCTGATCTCTACCGCCTTCTTGTCGATGTCGATGCAAAGAACCTTTTGAGCGCCCAGCTTTGCGGAGGCGATGCCCAGGATGCCGGTACCGCAACCCACGTCCAGCACGTGCCAGGTCCTGTCAGTGCCTCCTTTCAGGATAATTTCTTCCACCGCCTCAATGCACATGCGCGTGGAAGGGTGCTGGCCGGTGCCGAAGGCCATGCCGGGATCGATCTCGACGACGATATCATGGCCGCTGGCCGTGTAGCGCTCCCAGGTCGGTTTGACGACGATGTTCTTGCTGACGCGCAGGGGCAGGAAGTATTTCTTCCACTGCTCC
>JAQULV010000185.1 GCA_028718405.1 Smithellaceae bacterium | reverse complement strand
CCAGGGCGACTGGGCAGTGCGGAAGCTTTCGTACAGAACGAAAAGAGTCACCGGCAGCAGGACGATTGCAACTGTGATCAGCATCGTGGCTTCTATCGAGAGATCGCGCTTTGTCGTCTCACCGATGGCGATTCCGGCAAGACCGAAGAAGAGTATCGCGACGAGGATGGCGGGATCGGAGGTAATAACTGCCGCCAAAAGTATCAGGGACATAGTGCCGAGAAAGACGCTCCACCCCCGCAGCCTGCCCAGCCGCAAATAAAAATAGATCAACGGCAGAGGGGTAACGACCAGAAAGACTGGACCGATGGCTGGGACAAGGGTGGCAAAAAGGTAAATCAGGGAGGTAACTATGATCCCGGTTACGATACTGTTATTTGAGAAGATACTCCGGTCTCTGTTCGACATCGCTGTCTGTCATGCCTCCCCCCTTAAGGGATGCGGCGGGAGGGTATCCCGCCGCAGCATCCGATTAACCCTCAGTGACGACGAAAGGCAGAATGGCGATGGATCTCGCCCTTTTGATAGCCAGGGTGAGCTCCCGCTGATGTTTGGAGCAGTTGCCCGTAATACGGCGCGGCATGATCTTGCCACGTTCGGTAATGAAGTCCCTGAGCAGCATAGGATCTTTGTAATCTATCTTGATGGTCGTATCCGAACAAAAGCGGCAGAACTTCCTCTTGTGATAGAATTTCTTTTGGGGTCGCGGTGATCTTCCATTTCTTTCCGGAGCGGCCATTACTCATCCTCCTTCTTCACAGCATCAGTGCCCTCGGCCACCGCTACGGTCTTTTCTGCCTCCGCGGGGGGCGGTTCAATCTTTTTCTCCGGGGCAGGGGCGGCTTGTTCAGCGGCAGCGGCGATTTCTTTCTCAATCTCGGCGAGATCGACACTGTCCGCCTTCAGAACGGTGATGAACTTCAAGACCTTGTCGTCGATCTTGAGGTTTCTCTCCAACTCGGAAACGGTGATGCTGCCGCCAGCGTAATCGGCCAGGACGTAGAATCCCCGCGATTGCTTACGGATCAGGTAGGCCAGTTTGCGTTTGCCCCACAATTCGATCTTAACCACGACGCCCTTTTGGCTCGCGATGAGTTCCCGGTAACGATCCAGCAGGGCATTCATCTCGTCGTCGGGCAGATCGGCCACGACAATGAATAGTGTCTCGTACCTTTTCAATTTTCCTCCTCTTGGCTCTAAAGTCCGGACACATCAGTCCGAACAAGGAGTCCTGCGTATTTTTTTGAAAAAGAAGCTAGCTTATTAACGCATCGGCTAGGATAAAGCAAGGATTTTTGAAGGTATCAAAGGGAAAATGGTAGGCGATCCGGGACTTGAACCCGGGGCCTCTGGTTCCGGAGACCAGCGCTCTATCCAACTGAGCTAATCGCCCATTCCAAGAATCAATCAGTTACATTATCGTAATTGCAGAACGTGCCGCCATACATTCTTTTCTTTAGGTCGGCATTCCTCTTTCCTCGAGAAAACATACCCGTTGAACGTGCCTTTTTTTGCATTTTTTAGTATGGCTGTCAATTCCTTATTCATGTGTATCCTACGCATCTACTCGTTCTTTGCGTCCTTCACCTGACCTCGCCTCAGCCTTTGAACAGCCGTATCCCATCTGTGCGGATGCTCTTGCATATACTGTTGGTGGAAGTAAACGGCTACAGAACCATCGGAGGAAGTTGCGCTATTGTCAGAAAATGTCTGCCAATAATCTTGGTTCCCATCATCAAGGATAGTAAGCTTGTTAAGGTTGACGGGCGGCATTATGATTCCCTCTCCCTGACATTTGAGTTCAGCGGCGGAGCGTGAGGAACGTACGCTGGCGTGAATTGTTAGGCGCACGTGCATAAGAGATCGTGAGTTCATCCCTGATTCTGCACTGAAAGGTGCTGATGGGTAATCAACCAAAGTCCATCAGTCTTCTTTAGGCAGTATGTGGCATTGATCACTAATGTGAATGGTCCAGCGTCCGTTGCGCCCTTGATTCGCTCTTCACCAAAAACAAACGCAACATCTGAACCGACCGCTATGTTTAATGGTATAAATTCATAACTGAATTCGCCCCGCAAGGCAGCATAGCCTTGGGCGCAATAACGACGATTTCCTTCGTGTGTTGCCTTCTCCCCGAATAAGAATACGGTCTCTTCAAAATGGTGGAGGGCCATGAGGCCATCTACATCTCGCAAATTGGCAAGTCCTGACATCCTTTCAATTAGCACCAGAATCTCGTCTTCTTCGCTCATCATGTTCTCCTTATTTGCCGTAAACCCAGCGGCTGATATATTTGTCAAAATTTTTCCGGAATTTGGTGCAATCCTATTTTACTTGATAAGAAATAAAAAGAGAATAACACATCATAAAAACAGTGCACTTGAACTTTTGCCACTTAGTATTTCGTCTGTCTGACGGCCAAGCAGGAGAAGTCCCGCCGGCTGATCAGGCCTCTTGTTATCGGCGAGATCGAATATAGGGGCGACCCTTCTTGGGGTTAGAGGCCTTCTGGTTTGCGCGCCGGGAAAACGGATATTCAATGTGGACAGATTCTCGAGATAAACGAACCGCCAACCGCTCCGATCAAACAGGTGTGGTTCGGAAGAAGGATTGAGGTGCGTTTGTACGTGGGTTATTCGGGCTTGAAGGTACGCGTCTTCCCCGGTAGCGTTATTTCATTGAGAATGGCAAGCACAGGGGCGCTCCGGTTCATGCTGTAGATGTGGAGACCGTCCACCTCGTTTCTCAGGAGGTCCGTGATCTGGTGGATGGCGTACTCGATGCCGAACTTTTCCGTCTCCTCCGTCTTGCCTTCGAGTCTCATCATCTTCTCTTCGAGTTTTGCCGGCATCGTGGCGCGCGAAAGCGAGATGCAGCGCATGACCTGACGGTAATTCAAGACTGGAAAGACACCGGGAATGAGAGGCACCTTGATTCCCTGCCGGATTGCTCTGTCGCGGAAGCGGTAAAAGTGATCGTTCTCGAAAAACATCTGGGTGATGATGAAATCGGCGCCCGCGTCCACCTTCCGCTTTAGATTGACAAGGTCGGTTTCGATGTTCTCCGCTTCGATGTGCCCTTCGGGATAACCGGCAACGCCTATGCAGAAATCACCCTCTGACTTGATGAACTCTACCAGTTCACAAGCGAAGCCGAATCCGCCGGCCGTCCGTTCGAATCTGTCCTGTCCCTGGGGGGGATCACCCCGGAGTGCCAGGATGTTTTCGATGCCCGCTATTTCCATCTCTGTGAGGATTGCGGCGATATCTTCTTTGGCCGATTGAACGCAAGTCAGATGGGCCAGCACTTCCTGGCTGATTTCATTCTTGACCTTGGCGGCGATCTCCATGGACATATCCCTGGTGCTGCCGCCGGCGCCGTACGTCACGGAGATGAAGTCCGGCCTCAGTTGCGACAACTCGGAGATCGTCTTATAGAGGGCCTCAACATTTCCCTCCCGCACCGGGGGGAAAACTTCGAAGGAAAGTGTAAATTTATTTTGTCGCCACAGACGGCCGATTCTCATGGTCTTCCACCTAGCCTTTTGCCGGCTGAAAATGTCATCTCATTCCGTTAATGTCAACGTTTTTTTGTGCGCCATCTGGCCATTGCAGAAGGTCGGCAAATTTGCTAGATAGACACTATGGCAACAAGCGGCAGGCGGCGAGCACAGACTATCTTCCTGATTATAACCTCCGTATCGATCTTGATATGGCCCGGCACGGCATCCGCCGTAAACCGGATTCTCAACATCAGACACTGGGTTTCGCCCGATCACACGCGGATCGTTATTGACACGAGTCAGGATGCGCAGTTCAAGGTTGCCAAGGAAGATCGCAAGCTAACACTACAGTTCGAACACACCGATCTCGCGCGCCAGCTTCCCCGCGCACTCGACATTTCCAAACCGGGTATTGACAAGATCGCCGTCCGCGACATTCCTCTCCGAACGGCCGTGATCGAGCTCGAACTGCCCGCACCGCTCGTCACCAACGTCTTCAAGCTTCCCAAGTTTCAGGAAAAGACCTATCGTGTCGTGATCGACATCGAACTCCCGCAGGTCGAGAAGAAGGAAGAGGAGGCGACGCCGCCGGGGAAAAAGGGCCCGATCAGAAAGCGTGTCGTGATTATTGACCCCGGCCACGGCGGCGAGGATCCGGGCGCATTAGGGTGCGAAATGGGCACCAATGAAAAGGACGTCGTCCTGGAGATCGGCCGGAAGTTGCGCGATGAGTTGAACAACTGCGAAGGTATGCACGCCTACCTCACCAGGGACGGTGATTATTATGTACCGTTCAATAAACGCCTGAAACTGGCGAGGGATCGCAAGGCTGATCTGTTCGTCAGTATC
>JAQULV010000184.1 GCA_028718405.1 Smithellaceae bacterium | reverse complement strand
GATCCTTCACTCCAGCGCGTTATTCTTCAGTGCCGTCTATTTCATCCTCATGGCGCTTTCGGTGCTGGTGGTCTTTTCCTTTCTTACGAGGGAACCGACGAGGAAGATATTGATGAAGCCGGGATGGGGCCTTTTATTAGGAATGACCGTCGCTCTGGAGGTCTTCAGCCACGGTCTGGCGATTTCGCAAGTACAGGCGGCTTACATGATTGCTTTAAAGAGGACAAGTCTGGCCTTTGGAGTCCTCTATGGATTCTGGATCTTCAAGGAAGACAGGATGGCGGAAAGGCTCGCGGGGTCGCTGATCATGTTGGCGGGGGTGTTCCTCATCGGCTGGTTTGCGTGGTAGCGCCGGCGATGAACGAATTCCTAACGAAAAGCCACGCTCTCCCTTGCATTTCTCCAGTATGTCTGTAGAATGATCCTAAGGTTTCATTCGTAAAATCCGGTTAAAAAGTCCCATAAGTCTTACTCTAACAATCACATCATTTCTGGAGGGAATCTTGACCAAATACTATCTATATCTGCTGCTGGCAATCTTCTCGGAAGTCGTCGCCACAACATCGTTAAAGGCGACGGAGTCCTTCACGAAGCTTGTCCCCAGTCTCATCGTTGTCGTCGGCTACATGATTGCCTTCCTCTTTCTTTCGATCTGCTTGGAGAGGATCACGGTAGGAGTCGCCTACGCCATCTGGTCCGGTGTGGGAATCATTCTGGTGGCGCTGGCGGGATTCGTATTCTACAGGCAAAGCCTCGATGCACCTGCCGTCGTCGGCATGGCCCTCATCGTTGCGGGCGTGGTGGTGATGAATCTCTTCTCCGGCAGTATCGTCCATTGAACCCGATTAGCATGAAAGGAGATGACGGTGGATAACGTGGTTTTAGTACACGGCGCCTATCAGGGCGGGTGGTGCTGGCGGGACGTGGCCGGAAGGCTGCGGGAAGAGGGGATGAGCGTCTTTAACCCGACGCTGACGGGTTCGGGAGAGAGAACCCATCTGACGGATGCCCGCACGAATCTATCCACCTTGATCCTAGATGTCGTAAACTGCCTGTTCTATGAGAATCTAGAGAAGGTGCTGCTGGTGGGGCACAGCTACTCGGGCTTCGTCATCTCTGGTGTAGCCGAAGCGGTGCCGGAGCGGATCGCGGGACTTGTCTACCTCGACGCCATGGTTCCCCTCGACGGCCAAAGCGCCTTCGATCTCGTTCCCGGGACGATGGCCAGGGTCTCAGAGGTGGAGCGCCATGGAGAGAGCTTCAAGATCATTGCGCCACCCGGTCCGGAAGCCTTGGGTCTGGAAGATCCGCAAGACGTCGCCTGGGTGAAGCCCCTTCTTACCCCGATGCCTTACAACTGCTACGCCGAGCCTATTTCCCTGAAGAAAGACAGTGCCGCACGGATCCCTAAGGTTTATCTCTTTTGCGACCGCCAGAGCGGCGGCGATTCCCAGAGGGCCCATGAAGACGCCTTTGCCAGGGCCGTGGGCGACAAGTGGGATCGTCACGTCATTTCCGGACCCCACGCCGTTATGGTCAGCGACCCGGAGTCCCTGGCGGATCTCATCCTGGCGGTGGGCGACGGCGTCTTCCGAGCGGGCGAGGCGTGCTGATCGAGCCCTGTCCGGCACTGCTGAAGTTGTGCCTCAGCGCCGGCGAAACGGGAGAGAATTTGCCCGGGAGATATCCGATGTCTTCCCGTGCGTCCCTCGGATGAGGTGTTCCCCGAAGCCACATGGGGAACACCTCATCCGAGGGTAATCTATTTATCCTGCGCCTGTATTTCCTCCAGCATTCTGATGTCCAGGGGGACGCCCTTCCTGTCGTCGGCAACCAGACTCAAGGCACCCTGGGGGCATCTTTCGACGCATATGCCACAACCCATGCACTTCGTGTCGATGACGGTCATCTTTCCCCCTTCCACGAGCACGGCCGAGAAATTACACGTCGAGCATATTCCGCAACCGTTGCACTTGTCACTATCAATATTGACGGAGTAGCCAGAGGGGGCACCCGGAT
This sequence comes from Smithellaceae bacterium, assembly GCA_028718405.1. Classification (GTDB taxonomy): domain Bacteria; phylum Desulfobacterota; class Syntrophia; order Syntrophales; family JAQULV01; genus JAQULV01. Next base: position 2,334 of record JAQULV010000184.1, on the reverse strand, counting down.
GGGGCGGATCTTCCACTTTGAGACGCTGGGACATGCGGATCGCCTCCATGCCGGCGCAGCAACAAGAACAACAGTTGCAAAATACGCCGGTCTTGCCGCCCGTGGCATCTTTGAACCAGGCGCAGGTGATATGCCCCCGCGCCCGCTCCGATCTTACGATATCGATGGCTTCGGCGGAGGTGATCTGACGAGCGTGGAGCCTCTGCCCGTGTTCAAGCCAGAAATTGACCACGGGTTCCCCCACGGCGATGCAGACATTGATCGGAAGACAGGCTTTGTCGCCTTTCTCCAGCCTGCAGGGACAGTCCATGACGGCGATATGGTCGGGCTGAGACAGGATGATACGGTTGGCCACGGGAAAGGGGATGACACGCTTCGCCAGATCCGGATCGATCATGACCTCGTGGTCCAGGGACAGAATCTGCGTCGCCTGTTCCCCGGTGAGGACCTTGAAGTGATAGCCCCGGATAAGATAATCGAAGAACCAACGGCCCCTCGGGAAGACCCTAATATACCTGCGCAGGAACATCAAGGCCAGCTTCACGTAGCGGTCGTATTGAGTGAAGTAAAGATAACCGTGGACGAAGTACAGCGGGTGGCGCCAGCCGTTGATGCCCCGGAAAAGTTGTTTCGTGGATTCCTTCATTTATTTTCCTTTGCTGCCTTAAGGCTTCGCCAAGATCATCGCTTTCCCTTTGCTATCTCCAGCACGGCGCCGATGCGCGTCCTGATCTGCCCCACGTCCTCGGCAGCGTAGTCGGTCACGACCTTGAGAAACGCGATACCGTGTTTCTCGCGGACGTGCCTTTCCACCTTTGACGATTCTATGTTGTAGGAGTGGCAGGCGTGCAGGACGACGTCGACGACGACGTCCGGCTTCGTGATCTCGATGAGCCGGCTGATCTCCTCCAGGCGGCGGGTATTAGGCGTCATGCAAGAGCAGGGGATGTTCAGGTACCTAGCAGCGATCGCCGTAAGCGGATCACCGGTGTCCTCGGCGATGCGGCTATTGAAGGGTTTGAAGCCGGTGCAGGAATCGATCCCGACGATGACGCCGCCTTCTTCGCTGATGCACCGGTAGACCTTGGCGGAATCGCCGGCGAGAGGGGAGCCGGTTATCAGCACCCGCGGGGCGTCGGCGCCACCGAAATAAACTCCGGCCTTAACGCGTTCGTCAAGGACACTGATTTTCTCCGTAAGAATTTCTTTCAACTCTTTCCCGCTGAGTGGCGTCGCGAGAAAGACGAGATCGAGCATCTCGGACCAGTGGAGGACAGGCGGATTGAGGGCGGCATAAGAAAATATTTTCATTACCATTTCGTTTCTCTCATTGGCGTCTCTTATCGCCGCCTCGAAAGCGTCGGCCGAGGAAGACCTGTCGAAGGTCTTCTCCAGGAAAACCGTCATCTCTTTCACGACGCCGATCCAGTGCTGCAATGCGCCTTCCCGATCGGGCAACTGCGGGAGATCCATTACGTACAAGGGGCGGCGGTCGGCGATGAGTTCGAACATCTTTTTCTTCCCGTCGCAGGTTGTTTCACCGATCACCACCTGGGAAATGCTAAAGAAAGGACAAGTGTCGGTTTCGATGAAGCCGAGACTCGATTTAATCAAGGGACAGAGATTCGACGGCAGCACCGCCTCGCCTGCCGCAACGGTGCCGTTGGAGAAGGCGCAGAGGACGGCAGGGACCAGCCCCAGAGACCGGAAGATCTCCAGGGGCGCATAGCCGCAATAGGTGCCGACGATGCTGCGGCCTTCTTCTTTATGTTTGAGAAGTTTGGCCAGGATTCTTTTTGCCGGAGCACCGGCGAATTCGTCATCGAAAAGAGGTTCGATTTCCATTTTTTATTCTCCTGATCTTTATGAAGTTCAATTACCGAATTTCTACCTTGGATGTCCGCCGCTAAAGGAGACACCCCTGAGCATACAAAGTTAAGGCGCGGCAACAGCCGGTTTCACGCCATCGGATTTATCATGCAGGGGATAAAAAGAAGGGGATCTTGTCCTGAGGTGTTTTTATGACGGCTCAGCCGCCAAAGACGCTCATACGGTTACGGCGACGTGAAAAGGCATAAGACCCCGGCCCTGCTGCTTCCTGCGGCCTTGTATTGCCAAACGCGACCTGTTTGACAATGGAAGCGCGTCAGATCATCAGATGATATTGGGTCATGTCTTTTCACCTCCCTTCGTCCGTGAGACTAATCTACTGCCATACCTTTTTTAAAGAGGCCGTATCTCCCCGGTGTTCACTCTCTGATCCAGGACAGCCTCGATTCTTTCTCGGTCCGCCGGAGAAAATCGCAAACAGACGCCGCAGTCGGAACTGATGTG
>JAQULV010000183.1 GCA_028718405.1 Smithellaceae bacterium | reverse complement strand
CTCCACATCCTTGTCAGGAATGGGCGTGGGTTTGTCTTTGCTCCCAATGAATCCGGTCACCTTGGGCGTGTCCTTGACAATGTGCCAAGTCTCATCGTTCAGTTCCATCCGCACCAGGATGTAGCCGGGGAAGAACTTCCGCTGCGACGTCTTTTTCTCGCCGGAGACCAGTTCGACGATGTCCTCTTCGGGGATAAGGATGTCCGAGAAGAGTTCCTGCTTTCCGGCCGCAGTGATCCTCTCCTGTAGGGAAAGCTTCACCTTATTCTCAAAACCAGAATACGTATGTATTACGTACCAACGAAACGCCATGTTCAGGACCCCAAAATGAGCTTGATGGTCTTGGTAAGACCGAAGTCCACGAGCCCCAGAAAAATAGAGATGACAATCACCACTATAATCACCACAGAAGTCGAAGCCATAGTCTGTTTGGGCGTCGGCCACGTCACCTTCTTAAGTTCAGTGCGGGCTTCGATCAGGAACTCCCTTATCTTTTCCACCCAGTACTTGACTTTATCCATCAAACGACCTCTGACTTAATATAAAATGGCAGGCCAGGAGGGACTTGAACCCCCAGCATCCGGATTTGGAGTCCGGCGCTCTATCCATTAGAGCTACTGGCCTGTTCGCAACATAAGATCGCGAAATACTACTTCGTCTCCCTGTGCAGCTTATGGGAGCGGCAGAACTTGCAGTATTTCTTCATCTCCAGACGACCCTGCATCGTACGCTTGTTCTTAGTCGTCGTGTAATTCTTCTGTTTGCACTCTGTACAGGCCAAAGTAATAATGCTTCGCATGGCAAAAACCTATCCCGTCAAAATTAATGGAGCCCACGACCAGGATTGAACTGGTGACCTCATCCTTACCAAGGATGTGCTCTACCGACTGAGCTACGTGGGCGTAAATGAGTTTCCCTATCCACTCATCTGAACGAGCCGTCGCTACCGCCCACGTCCGTTCGACTCCGCAAGAAACCTCTCGCCCAAGCCGGTCCATATATTAAATGGAGCGGGAAACGGGATTCGAACCCGCGACCCTCAGCTTGGAAGGCTGACGCTCTAGCCACTGAGCTACTCCCGCTTCGCACCGGCAATACTATATAAATATGGTGGAGGGGGGAGGGTTCGAACCTCCGTAGGCTTAGCCGACAGATTTACAGTCTGCTCCCTTTGACCGCTCGGGAACCCCTCCATATAAAAGCACGCATCTGGAGCTGGCGATGGGACTCGAACCCGCAACCTGCTGATTACAAATCAGCTGCTCTACCTGTTGAGCTACGCCAGCATGGCTCGCTATTTTTTAGCAAAGAACCACCGGGGCACAATTACCCCCCGAAACGGAATTTGAAACCTTAATTTTAAATAGATTTATTTGTCAAGAACTTTTTTGTCGGCTCTCCTTGTCACAGCACCTCAAGATCGGTCGGCTTCGCAGAAAACATCAGCGGAAAAAATGAATATCCTAGCGTCCTTTTCCTTCCAGGCCCCTCGAGGAAGTCCCGCCTTATAACAGGTCTGCTCCAAGAAAGTCAACCTGTCCCATCGATATTCCTTTGCGACCTGGGGTAAAAGAAGTCCGGCGCAGTAACCTTTTCTTAAATAAATCCCGTGCTTGCCGACCTCGATTTGGCTCACATCCTTGATCTCAACCAACGGAGTGAGGACGGATATTTCCAGTTCCAGATCGCACAGCTCTTCCGCGCAGAGCGGCGGGAAGCGCGGATCGTCAAAGGCGGCGGCCAGGGCCATCTCTTCGATCGTCCGGTGGAGCGCCCTCACCGGCTCGATGTACCCAATGCATCCCCTGAGAGCTCCCTTCTTTTTGAGGGTCACGAAGGCGCCCCTTTTTTCATTAAGCAACTCGGATTCCACCGCCGGCAAGGCCCCCTTGCCCGTCAGCTTTTTTTCTATGGTTTTCCGGGCGATGCTCAACAGCGTTTTCTTTTCTCGATCTGTAAGCTTCATGGCTTCCCCTCCCGACGCTGGCGCCGATCACTTCTGCTGGTAAAAGACGGCGGACGCGTAACCCACGACGCCGTTCCGGTCCCCCGTAACGTCGCCGGAATTGGCATATTTCAGAATTTTCGCCCGGTCGGCACCGAGGAGCTTGGCCGCCATCATGGCTGTGGCGATAGGGCCTGCCCCGCAGGCCTCGCAGATGTCATTGCTGACATCTTTGAGCAGGCCTTCGGCGTCGAGCTTCTCCATGTGCTTCAGTACGAAACCATCCTTCTTCACCGCCTTGTCGTAAGAATGATAGTGGGAGAGATCGGAACTGGCAACGATAAGTACCTTCTTATTTGCGGCGGCGGCGGCAATCGCCTCGGCAAGGGTCTCGCAAGTCCTCCGATCCTGATCCCCCATGACGACGGGAACAAACGAGACCTTCCCCAATGCCACCTGCAGAAAGGGCAGTTGTATCTCTACGGCGTGCTCCTTGGCATGGGCCGAAGGAGTAAAGGCCATAATGGGGCTGTGGGAGGCGATCGCCTCGGCAAGTTCCTGATCGACAGACATGACACCCAGGGGCGTTTCATAACCGCCGCGGTTAAAGAGCGATATCCCGTGAAAGAAGACGCGGTGGCTGGGAGCAATGACAATGACGGAATCGATCGCGGCCTTCCTCACCATCTGGTAGGCGTAAGCGGCGACTTGGCCGGAGTACATATAGCCGGCGTGAGGGGCGAGCAAGGCAATAATCCTACCCGCTAATTTATGCTCAGGCACCTTGGCAAAATAGTCCTCTATATCCGCTCGCAAAACCCGGGGATTACCAGGGTACCAGGAACCGGCGATAACAGATCTTCTTATCTCGTCTCTCACCATCCCCTTCTCCTCCTTCCCGATGATGCCTGCTCAGGACTATTTCAACCTCCAGATCATTCCCTCAGGGCTGTCCGAAACTTCAATTCCCATCTCTGCCAGCTTCTCCCTGATCTGATCGGAGGCGTCCCACTTCTTGGCCGCCCGTAGCGCCTCCCTTTCCCGAAGCAGCAGCTTGGCCTCTTCCGGAATGATCTCCTCTTCGAGCTTCATGATTGCCAAGACGCCGTTGATCTTGGTCAGCTGCGCCAATATGTTGTCCCGTTGTTTGGTACTGAGCGTACCCTGGACCAAGGAACGGCTGATCTTGCCAATGAAGGCAAACAACTGGGCCATTGCCCCGGAGACGTTGAAATCGTCATCCATGGCGGCGGCGAAACCTTGCGTAAGGTCGTAGAGGCATTGATCCACATCGCCGCCGCCCTCGCCGGGATGGAAGCGGTGGAGCCTCTGAATGAACCCGTCAAGCCTCCGCACGGTGTTCCTCGCCGCCTCCAAGGCTCCGGAGGAGAAGTTCAAGGGCTTGCGATAATGGGGCCCCAAGAGCAAAAACCTGATGTCCCGACCGTGATAGCCTCTCTCGCCCAATTCCGCGATGGTGATGGTATTGGCCGCAGAACGCGACATTTTTTTCCCTTCGACCATCACCAGCTCCACGTTCACCCAATTATTTGCCAAGGGCTTCCCGGTCGCTGCCTTACCGATCGCCATGACGTTGTCGCAATGCGGGAAGATGGTATCAGCGCCACCCACGTGGATATCCAGTGTTTCCGCCAGATGTGACAGAGACAGGGCAGCGCATTCCATGTGCCAGCTGGGCCGGACGTTTCCCCATTTTGTTTTGAAGAAGACCCCCCGCTTCAGTTCGCTAAGATTTGATCTCTTGAGAAGCGCGAAATCCACCGGGCTGTCCTTTTCGTAATCGTCGAGCTCGATCGTCTTACCCTGTTTGACTCGCCCGAGGTCCACGTTGGAAAGGAGACCATAGTCGGGAAGTTTTGAAATATCGAAATAGACGGAGCGAAGCTTCTCATAGGCAAACCCTTTCTCTACCAGTTTTTCCGTGAGCTTGATCATTGCGTCCACATTCTCACTGGCCCGGGGGTAACCGCCGTCGCTCTTGATATTCAGCCGCTCGGCATCGTCGAGGAAAGCGTCAATATATCTTTTCGTGTAGGAACCTATCTCCATGTCAGATGCCTCGGCGCCCTTAATCGAGCGATCCGCGAGGTCAATCAAGTCGGTTACGTGCTTTACCTTGTTGCCCTTGAATTCGAGATAGCGGCGAATCATGTCGGCAACAACGAAACGCCGGTAATGGCCCAGGTGGGGAATCTCATGGACCGTGGGACCGCAGGAGAACATCTTGACCTCGCCGGGTCCGGTTGCCTTGAAGAATTCCTTCTCTTTCGTCAGAATGTTGTAGATCTTGAGGGTTGATTGCGTCTGGTCAGCAAACAATTCCGTACTGAGATAGCGTTCCCCGCCGTCAGGCAGGATAACGACGATGATTCCCTCATCCAACTCCTTCGCCTTCTGAAGGGCCACGTGC
>JAQULV010000182.1 GCA_028718405.1 Smithellaceae bacterium | reverse complement strand
ACCACTCGGGGAAGCGAACCTGGATCTTTTTGGATTCGCAGGACTTCATTCCCACCAGTTGTTCCTCCAATCCCGGGACAAAGGTCTTTGAACCTATTTCAAGGAAATAATTTTCCGATTTCAATTCCTTGAGAGCTTCCCCGTCAAGTGTTCCTTCAAAATCCAGCGTGACGAAGTCGCTTTCTTTTGCCCCCCGCCCCTCTCCGACATCTTCGAGGGTGGCAAACATCTGTCTGACCCTGTCCAGCCTGCCTTCAACATCCCCCTCGGTCACCTCTACTTCGGCCTTTTCCAACTCTAAAGCGGTGTAACCAACGGGATCGATGACCGGTTCGACCTCCACGGTGGCGGTAAAAGCAAAATTTTTGCCAGTCTCGATCTCTCCCGGTTCGATCTGCGGATGGGCCACGGCAACAATCTTATTCTCATCGAGGGCCTTCCAATAAAATTTATTGACCAGACTTGTGACCACCTCACCGCTCACGTGATCCTTATAATACGCCTCCAAAACCTTCTTCGGCACTTTTCCCTGGCGAAACCCCTTTATCTTCGCGTTTTTGCCAAGATCACGGTAGATGGTGTCGATGGCCTCTTTTACATCGTCCCACGGCACATCAAAAGACAGTTTCTTGCGTACGGAACTCAAATCTTCGATCTTTACAGCCTGGTTCAACTCACCCACTCTAGAGACTCCTTTTCCATATTATTTATTCAAGCGAATTATTATCTGGTGCGAGAGAGGGGACTTGAACCCCTATCCGCCAAGGCGGGCTGGATCCTAAGTCCAGTGCGTCTTCCAATTCCGCCACTCTCGCTCGTAATCGGCTCTGTAAAAACATATATAGTCATTCCCCCCCCTACTTGTCAACGGCTAGTAGGATGGCTCCTTCCCGAAATCAATTAAAAAAACCGCCTTCAAGGCGGTTTTCCCTTCCATTATGCTTTTTATATGGTCGGGGCGAGAGGATTTGAACCTCCGACCCTCTGAACCCCATTCAGATACGCTACCAGACTGCGCCACGCCCCGACTATAATTAACTTGCAAAAATGTTCGAGTTGCTTATCACCATTGTATTTCCTTGTCAAGGGCTGTGGCCCTGAAATAAACCTCTTGAAATCGGCCTTTCCATAAAGTAAGATGTTTACTGTCAAGTAATACGGGCGTTTGCAGAGGGTATGTAACGTGTCCAGCTTCAAGGTCAGTTGCCTTTGCGTATTTTGCATAGCGGTGTGCTGTTGCCTCCCTTTTTCCGCGAGGGCGGATATATATAAATTCGTGGACGAAGAAGGGGTCATACATCTCACCAACACGCCGACGGAATCGGGGCCCCATTATGAATTGATCCTCAAGGAAAAAAGGATCATCATTAACATTGACCCGCAAAACGTGACCAAGTACGATCCCATTATCCAGAAGGCGGCTGAAAAGTATCAGGTCGATCCAGCCTTGATAAAAGCCGTTATCAAGGCTGAATCGAACTTTAACCACCAAGCCGTGTCGCGTGTCGGCGCGCGTGGGCTGATGCAGCTGATGCCTGCAACCGCTTCGTCGTTGCAGGTCGTTGATTCGTTCCATCCGGAACATAACATTGAAGGCGGGGTCAGATATCTCCGCTACCTACTGAACCTGTTCAATGGTAATCTTCCTCTGGCCTTGGCCGCATATAACGCTGGCGAGGGTGCTGTAGCCCGTTACAACTACAGTATCCCGCCTTACCGTGAGACACAGAACTACGTCCAGAGGGTTTTGTATCTCTTCGGGAAATACCGCACCGAAGTCCACTGAACATCCAGTACGTATTTTCTATATACGCAGACGGCTTTTGAGTTTGTCGTATTTGCCTTTTTTTATACCAGGAATATCCATGAGCTCTTCCAGTTTGCGAAAGTGGCCCTTTTGTGTTCGTACGGCCACTATTCTTTCTGCTGTCTTCTTTCCGATACCCTCGATGAGCGTGAGCTCTTCCACCGTGGCCCTGTTCACGTCCAGAGGAATCCCCAGGGCAACTTTCTTTGCCGCCGTCATTTCTCCCACCGAGACTGTACCCTTAACGTTTACGATGACGCAGCTTCCCGAAGCGAGAAAATGATCCTCCACGCTTTGTAAAGGCCCCAGATCCGCAGCAACGGCCAGATCCTTGAGGCTTGCTGTTTTCTGAAGACAGTAGATACCGTCCTTCGATCCGGCACCGGTCAATTCTACTATAGTGGATTGGGAAGAGTGATCACAAAAGGGAATCATTTTCTCGGCAGGAGAGAACCAGGGCAGCGTGTCGTGGAAAACAAAAATAGAGCAGATCGCGACGGTGACCAACGTCAAGACGATGGCCCCCGTCATCCGCCTATCTTCAAGGGTGTGCGACATTCATCTTTTCTGTGACAACCCGAACACTTCGTGCAGAACCATAACCGCCAATTCCGTATACTTGGCTTGAATCACGCAGGAGATCTTGATCTCGGAGGTGCTGATCATGAGGATGTTGATGCCTTCCCGCGACAGGGCGCTGAACATCTTGGCAGCAACGCCAGAATGACTGACCATTCCCACGCCGATAATGGAAACCTTGGCAACATTATCGTCCACCTCTATCTTCCCCGCACCGATTTCAGTGGCGACGGCCTCAATCAGCACCCTGGCCTCCTTGGCCTCTTTACGAGAGACGGTAAAAGTGAGATCGGTGAATCCCTCAATGCTGGCGTTTTGAATGATCATGTCCACAACGATGTTGTGTTCTGCAAGAGGTGTAAATAAGCGGGCAGCGATACCCGGCTTGTCCGGAACATGAACGACCGTAATTTTAGCCTGGTCGCGATCATAGGTTACACCCGATACAACTTCCTTCTCCATATCCTTATCCTCCTTTGTGACCAGAGTCCCCCCCTCATCAGAAAAAGAGGACTTAACATATACAGGAACGTCGTACTTCTTGGCTAACTCTACCGAGCGGGGCTGCAAAACCTTGGCGCCGGTCCTCGCCATTTCCAGCATCTCATCGTAAGAGATCCGATCCAGACGCCTGGCTTGTGGACAGATGTTTGGATCAGTTGTATAGACACCGTCAACATCCGTGTAGATATCGCAGACGTCGGCGCGCAAAGCGGCGGCCAAGGCAACGGCACTTGTGTCCGACCCTCCCCGTCCTAACGTTGTTATATTGTTTTCGCCATCCACGCCCTGAAAACCCGCCACCACGACAATGGTGCCTTTTTCCAATTCCTTCTTGATAGCCTCCGTGTCCACGTCGAGGATGCGTGCCTTTTTGAAAGCCTGATCGGTCAGGACCTTCACTTGAAACCCGAGAAAGGACCTGGCGCGGTAACCCATCCTGTTGAGCACCATGGCCAGCAAAGTGATGGTCACCTGTTCTCCCGTGGAGATCAGGGCATCGTATTCTCTCTCGTCGGGCTCAGAAGAGGCGCTCTGGGCAAGGGCAATAAGCTTGTCTGTCTCCCCCGCCATAGCGGAAAGAACAACCACTACACCATTGCCTGCCTCTTTCGTGTGGATCACCCGTCTGGCCACGTTCTCGATCTTTTCGATATTGGCCACTGATGTGCCCCCGTATTTCTGAACAATGAGACTCATCCGCTGAAGCCCTCCGCTTTCATATCTTTCTTAATTCGGCGCTGAGCCGCTCCGGACCTCCGGTGACGACAATCTCGCGCGTGTTCTCGTCAATTATTCTCAGTTCAATCCAAATCGCCTCCGGCGGCAGATCGTCTTTGACCTTTTCTGCCCATTCGATTACGAGTACTCCGTCCCTCTGCAGATACTCTTCAAAACCGGTGTCATCGAGATCCGCCCCCGTCGCAAGACGGTACGTATCCATGTGGATCAGCCGGCGTCTTCCCGGGTATTCATTTATGAGGGTGAAAGTGGGACTCGTTATAGGATAGGCGGCGTCTACCCCCAATCCTCTCGCGATGCCCGCCGTCATACAGGTCTTCCCCGCCCCCATCTCCCCCACGAGGGCAACAACGTCGCCTCGACCAAGATGCTTCCCCAATATCTCTCCGAACTTCTCCGTCTGGAGGGGTGAACGGCTCGTCAACGCAAGCTGACACATTTCATCTGTCCCACACCGCAGAAGCTACAGCGCAGTCATCTGTATGGCTGAGGCTCAAGAAAATGACGCCACCGCCGTCTTTCCGAAAGACCTCGTCACCTTTGCCATGCAGTTCAAACGCCGGTTTCCCTTGTGCATCGTGGATGACTTCTATTTCACAAAGACCGATGCCAGATGCCAGGCCCAAGCCCATGGTCTTCAGAAAGGCCTCTTTGGCGGCAAAGAAAGCGGCGTAATGGAGAAAGGGGTCTTTTTGGCGACGGCAATAATCGGCCTCTCTGTCGGTATAGACCCTCCGAAGAAATCTATCGCCTCCCCGGTTAA
>JAQULV010000181.1 GCA_028718405.1 Smithellaceae bacterium | reverse complement strand
CTGAGCATACCTTCCAGGGACTTCCCGTATTCCGCCACGAGAAATTCCTTGCTTATGCCGGCGTCGATGTGTTCCCAGGGGAGATTCTCAATCAGGTCGCGGCGGCGCAAATAATCCTCAGCGTTCACGCCCGTCTGCCTCATTGCCTCTTCCCACAGTTCGAAACGCAGGCAGTCCGTCCAGCCGTCGAAGCGGCAACCCAGCCGGAATGCCTTTTCCACCAGCGTTCCGATTCGGGCATCGGCCCTGGCCATGATCCCTTCCAGGACGCTGGCCCGGCCGTCGTGCCACTTGATATTCAGGTTGCGGTTCCTCACGGTGGTTTTGAAATACGCCTGTTTCTCTTCTATCTCTTGGAGACCGATCTGCCTGTGCCACTGGAAGGGGGTATGAGGTTTGGGGACAAAAGTGGAAATACTCATTGTCACCGCTCCCTTGCCCTTACCCTGCTGCAAGGCCCTGCGGCCGAGATCGACGATTCCCTCGAGGTCCTCCTGCCCTTCCATGGGAAGACCGATCATGAAATATAATTTGACCGATCGCCAGCCGGCAGCGAACACCTGACGCACTGTAGTGATGAGGTCCTCCTCGGTATTGCCCTTGTTGATGATGTTGCGCATCCGCTGCGTTCCCGCTTCCGGGGCCAATGTGAAGCTCGTTTTCCTTACCCGCCGGACGGCCTCGATAAGCTCCTTCGTCAAGGTTTCCACCCGGAGCGAAGGCAGGGCCAACGCCACCTTTCTGTCGGAGTAGCTCTCCATAAGTCTTCCGAGGAGTGCGCCGATACGGCTGTAATCGCCGGAACTGAGTGACAGCAGCGATATTTCATCATATCCGGTGGCGCAGAGGATCTTCTCGGCTGCTTGCTCCAACAGTTCAGCGTTCCTTTCGCGGACGGGCCGCCATACCATTCCGGCCTGGCAGAACCGGCATCCCCTTGTGCATCCCCTGGCGATCTCAAGCGTGATGCGATCGTGAACTGTCTTCATCAAAGGTACAATGGGACTCTCCGGGACGGGCCACAGATCAGGTCTGGCGACGGTTCGCTTTCTTACTGCTTTTCCCTTCCGTGATGGTACGTAGACACCTTCCAGTTCGGCCAGCTCCCCGAGGATGGTTTGTCTCCCTTTTCCCTTGGTCCTGATTATAACATCGCAGATTTCTCCGAGCACCTCCTCACCCTCGCCGATGACGAACAGATCGACGAACGCTTCCAGGGCCGAAGGGTTGAAGCTGCAAGGACCGCCGGCGATAACGAGGGGATGTCCGTCATCCCGGTCAGTGCGCCGCAGAGGGATTCCTCCGAGATCGAGCATGTTGAGAACGTTGGTGTAGGAAAGTTCGTACTGGAGCGAAAAGCCGACGACGTCGAAATCGGAAAGGGGGGCTCGGGATTCAAGTGTACGGAGGGGCTGCCCCGCTTGCCTGAGTACGGCCTCCATGTCGGGCCAGGGGGCATAACACCTCTCGGCGACGATCTCGGTGCGTTCGTTGAGCAGCGAATAGAGGATCTGCAGCCCCAGGTGCGACATTCCCACTTCGTAGACATCGGGAAAGGCGAGGGCGAAACTCAGTTTACAGCGAGAACGATCCTTGACAACGGCGCCCACCTCGCCGCCCAGATAGCGGCTGGGCTTCTCCACGAGCCGTAATATCTCTTCATAGTTGATCATACCCGTCAACACCTAACGCTGCGTTGAAATTGTCACGAAAGTCGAGAGGACGGACCTTGCGGTCAAGACGCTACGTCCGGTCCGTCTTCGCCATACTTATAAGGGTTCTTCAGAATCTCTCTATATTTGGCAAGGGCAAAGCGGCGCGGAAAGTCCGGTTTCGACAGGTATGGGAGCGTATCCTTTTTAAAGGTTTCCCATAGATCTTGGAACACCCGATCCTTATCGGCGCTGGCGACGAACGTTCGTTCAAGCCTATATTCGAAGAAGGTTTCCCTTCCGAACACGCGCCGAGTAGTTTCGTAAGGTTCGGTGCTGTCAAAATAGGACGGTCTAATTTCCATCTTTATGCGGATGAGGGCTTCCACCTTGGTTGTGTCCGCAGCGATGGCGCGGGACAGATTCCAGAGCTCCAGTTCCAGTTCATTGGGAAGGGGTATCTTTTCTACCAGCCGCATCTTGTATCGACTCCGTCAAAGGAATTCGCTTCTATCATTTTTATGCTTGACCTGCAATGCCAATCCGCTTATTGTTCTTTCATTGTCTAGTCCGCGAATTCCAACGATCTTTTTGTTTTCATATTCACCCCAGCAAGGAGTAAGGAGGGAGCAATGAGAATAAGAAACCTGATTCCGTTTGTCTTTATCTTGTTACTTGTAGCCACGCCATCTCTCGCCGGCATCAAAGAAGGCGCTTATTATGTGTCGCCCTTTGTCGGGAGTTACAGGTTTGATGGCGATCTGCGGCTGGACAACAGTACCGTCTATGGCCTCCGCGTCGGTAACAATATCACAAAGGTGCTGGGCGTGGAAGGCACGTTCGACTACAGCAAGCCAGAAGTGAAGATGGCTATCTCTGACAAGGAGTCGACCGTTTATGGCGGCAGGTTCGACATTCTGCTTCATCTCTTTCCGGACGGCAAACTGGTTCCTTTTCTCGCCTTGGGGTTGGGGGGAATTCGCGTTGATTATCCAGCGGCTGCCGCTTTGCAGGACAGGACCAAGGCCCTGTTCGACTGGGGCGGCGGGCTCAAACTGTTCCTGAGCGACGGCATCGCCCTGCGGGCCGATGCTCGCCAGATGATCGTCTTCGACAAGAACATCCTGGCCAATACGCAATATACAGTGGCGCTTGATTTCGTCTTCGGAGGCAAGGAACCGCCGCCTCCCGTCGTTGACAGCGACGGCGACGGCGTTCCCGACGATGTGGATAAATGCCCGGATACCCCGTTGGGCGTTGCCGTGGACGCCGATGGTTGTCCCGTCGACACGGACGGAGATGGCGTAGCTGACTACCTTGATAAGTGTCCCGATACACCTAAGGGTGTTACGGTGGACAAAGATGGTTGCCCCGTAGACAGCGATGGTGACGGTGTTCCCGATTATTTGGATAAATGCCCCGATACACCGAAAGGTGTGAAGGTTGACTATCTGGGCTGCCCCATTGACTCAGACGGCGATGGTGTTCCGGACTACCTTGACAAGTGTCCTGATACGCCTAAAGACGTTAAGGTCGATGCGGACGGCTGCCCCATCGATTCTGACGGCGATGGTGTTCCGGACTACCTTGACAAGTGTCCTGATACGCCTAAAGACGTTAAGGTCGATGCGGATGGCTGCCCCATAGATAGTGATGATGACGGTGTACCGGACTATCTGGACAAATGCCCGGATACGCCAAAAGGCGTGAAGGTCGATGCGGATGGCTGTCCCGTCGACAGTGATGGTGACGGTGTTCCCGATTATTTGGATAAGTGCCCCGATACTCCGAAAGGCGTGAAGGTTGACAAAGACGGCTGTCCTCCCCTCGCCGTTCAGGAAGTTGTGAAGAAGGCCGAGGCCGCCCCGGTACCGGTGGAACAGATAACGCTGATGATCAAGTTTGACTACAAGAAGACAAACATCAAGCCTATCTATCGTGAGGAGATCAAGAAGGTCGCCGACTATCTGAAGAGACATCCCGACCAGACCGTTGTTATCGAAGGTCATACCGACAACATCGGCGGATGGAAGTACAATATGAAGCTCTCCCAGAAGAGAGCCGACGCAGTGAAGGCATATCTGGTGCGAGAGTTCGGCGTTACGGCCGATCGCATCCAGACAAAGGGCTTCGCTTACGGTCAGCCGGTAGCGAGCAACGACACGGAGGAAGGGAGGAGTAGGAACCGTAGAAGCGTCGCGTCTTTCTACGAACCGACGGAAAAGAAGTAATATGAACGAGGCCAATGCCATCTTACATCTATATTGCCCCGATCAAAAGGGGCTGGTGGCCAACATATCGAATTTCATCTTCAGGCATAACGGCAACATCGTCCATGCGGACCAGCACACATCGTTGCCGGAGAAGATGTTTTTCATGCGCGTCGAATGGGAACTGGCGGGTTTCGGCATCCCGCGGGATGAAATAGCCGAAGCCTTCCGTCCTTTGGCGGAGCAGTTTCGCATGAAATGGGACTTGCGGTTTTCCGACGCTTCATGCCGGATCGCCATCTTTTGCTCCCGCCATATGCACTGCCTGCACGATCTCATCTTGAGGCACAGGATGGGGGAATTCCGGGCGGACATTACACTCGTAGTGAGCAACCACCTCGACATGAAGCCCCTCGTCGAACAGTTCGGCCTTTCCTTCTTCCATTTCCCCATCACGTCAGAGAACAAGCTCAAACAGGAGAAGAAGGAACTCGCCTTACTGAAGGAGCAGCGGATAGATTTGGTCGTCCTGGCTCGCTACA
>JAQULV010000180.1 GCA_028718405.1 Smithellaceae bacterium | reverse complement strand
GGCGTAGGCAGCCACGGGCTTGCCGCCGAAGCCGATACTCCCGGCGGCGACGACCGCCCCGGAGAGCTTGAAGAACCCTCTTCGTGAGACTTCCATAGATAAACGCGCTCCTTTCCTATGTATTGGTAGTCCGATCCTTATCAAGGCTCTCCTTTCCAAACACGGGAGGTGCGGCCGTTTCCGGCGGCGCCCATCGTCCGTCTCTTCATGGAATCCCATCTTTAGAAGAGACGAATCGGAGAACATCGTCCTCTATTGTTCTGAACGGTAAACAAGCCGGGAAGATTGGGGTTCGTATATATTCTAAGCCCGTTACTGTCAAGGGTTTTTTGGGAAATAAACCCTGTAAGTTCTTTATGTTATGCTATTTATGACATAAGGGTATACCGAATGGTAAAGATTTTCAGGATATCCCCTTGCCAGGGCCCCGACCGATGTGATAGGGAGTCTTTACCTCAATCGAGTGACGGAGGATGGCGGTGAAGATCAAACACAAGATTTGGCTGGAAAGGAACGACCGCGTGATATTCGGTCAGGGCCGTGATGAGCTGCTCAAGGCCATCGAGGAATGCCATAGCTTAAACGCGGCAGCGAAGAAATTGAAGATGTCGTATCGCGCGGCCTGGGGCAGGCTCCGCGCCTCGGAGCAGCGCTTGGGGGTCAAGCTCGTCGAGGTCCCCTGCCAGGGAGACGGCATGAGGCTGACCAACGAAGGAAGGGCCTTACTCAACTTTTTTGAACGCCTCGAGGCCGATACGGAGACCTTTCTTTCCAATGCCAGCCAGCGCCTGGCGCTTATTACAAAGAAGACGCTCAAGGACAAGAACACCGTCACGGCCCTGAAGCTTATGCTGTTGGGGATCGACCTGCCTTTCTGGCTTGGGCTTATGGCTGAGATCCAATAAGGAAAAGGATTTCACGTAATCCGCTCTCGGCTGATACGGAATTATCAGCCCTCATCTATAATTAAGGTATACTGCATCGTCTGCACATGCGGTGTACGACTCCTCGAAAAACCTCTCTGAAGTGCGCCGTAGCGCGATTATCTGTTGACAATATGTCATAATTAGCATATGCAATTCACGCGTGAGAGCGGCTTCAATGGTTCCTCGCGATATGCTCTTTCCCTTCAGCGACCAAGCGTTTCCCAGATTTATCTGCAGAAATAACTAAGAGATCTTGAAAGGGGGTAGTATGGGTAGGCCAAAGAACTCTCAATACAGCGAGACGGTAAAGAAACAGTACCGTGAATTGATGGAACGCTGCCAGGTCCACATGGAGCAGATGGACAAGGAGCTTCCCCCGGCGCGCGAAGATTTCCAGGAGCTCCTGAAGGAGCGCGGAGTCAGCCGTCGCAGCTTCATCAAGTGGACATCGGCCATGACGGCCGCATTGATGTTGCCGCCGATTTTCCGCCCCATGGTGGCCAAGGCGGCCGAGAACTTCAGCAGGGTTCCTGTTGTCTGGCTTCAGTTTGCCGAGTGTACCGGTTGTAGCGAAGCCTTCTTAAGAAGCTCTTATCCGAACGTCGACGATATCCTTCTCGACACCATCTCCCTCGAATATCACGAGACATTGATGGCCGCCGCCGGTGATCAGGCCGAGGCGAACCTTGCGAAGGTCCTCACCGATTTCCCGGGCAAGTTCATCTGCATCATCGAGGGTGCGATACCCGAGGGACTGGACGGCAAATACCTGCGCATCGGCTCCAAAGGCAAGACGTCCATCGAGATCTGCAAGGAAGTGGCCTCCAAAGCAGGCGCCGTTATCGGCATGGGAAGCTGTGCGGCCTTCGGCAACGTCCCCGCTGCCCGGCCCAACCCGACGGACGCCAAGGGTGTCTATGGCGCGACCGGGATCAAGACGCTCAACATCGCCGGTTGTCCCCCCAATGCCGTCAACATTACCGGGACAGTCCTGCACTACATCATGTTCGGAGCCCTTCCCTCCACCGATTCGCTGGGCAGACCTCTTTGGGCCTATGGGAAGAGAATCCATGACTACTGCGAAAGAAGACCCCACTACGACGCCGGCGAGTACGTCGAAGAATGGGGCGACAGTGGTGCCAAGAAAGGCTGGTGCCTCTATAAAGTCGGCTGCAAGGGTCCTTACACCTATGCGAACTGTCCCAAGGTCCGCTTCAACGACGCCACCTCCTGGCCCGTTATGGCTGGCCATGGCTGCATAGGATGCACTGAACCGGCATTCTGGGATACCATGGCGCCTCTGGAAAAGCCCGTCGAGGATAAGACCATCGGCGGCGAGCACACCGTCGACCAAATCGGTGCCGTGCTTACGGGAGTCGCGGTGGTAGGAGTCGCCGCGCATGCAGGTCTCACTGCCATCAGGCACAGAGGCGACGACAACGAATAGCAGACGAATTTCCAGGAGGAGCCCATGTCAAAGCGAATCATTGTAGATCCGATCACAAGGATTGAAGGTCATTTAAGGATAGAAGTTGAAGTCGACAACAACAACGTTATCAAAGACGCTTGGAGCAGTATCACTCTCTGGCGCGGCATCGAGACAATCCTGAAGGGACGTGATCCCCGCGACGCCGGCCTCATGGTCCAGCGCTTCTGCGGTGTCTGCACCTACTCGCACTACGAGGCGAGCATCCTGGCCTGCGAGGACGCCTTCAAAGTGGTACCCCCGCCCAATGCCCGAATCGTCCGCAACCTGATCAACGCCTCCCAGTACATGTACGACCACGTGATGCACTTCTACCACCTCCATGGTCTCGACTGGGTGGATATCGTGTCGGCCCTCTCGGCTAATCCCCAGAAGGCCGTCGATCTCGCCCGTAGCGTAAGCCCCAACCCTTACAACTGTTCGGCGACACACTACAAGGCCGTTCAGGACCGGCTCACGAAGTTCGTGAAATCCGGCCGCCTCGGCCCCTTCGCGAACGCTTACTGGGGCAACCCTTCCTACAAACTGCCGCCGGAAGCGAATCTGGTGATCGTTTCCCATTACCTCGACGCCCTGCAGGTGTCGAAGTTGGGCGGACAGATGATGGCTATCTTCGGCGGGAAGAACCCTCATCCGCAGTCCCTTGTCGTCGGCGGTATCAGCTCCGTGATGGATGCACTCGACGCCGATCGGATCGGCGGGTACCTCTTCCGCTTCAAGGAACTCAAGAACTTCATCGAAACAGCCTACCTTCCCGATGTGCTCATCGCCGCAACCTATTATAAGGGCGAAGGCGCAGCCGGCATCGGCGGCGGCGTGAAGAATTACCTCTCCTATGGCGGCTTCCCGCTCAAAGACGACTGGAGCGAGACATTGCTGCCCCGAGGCGTTGTCAAGGGTCGGGACATCGCCCATCCGCAAAAGCTCGACGAGGCAAAGATCACCGAGGACGTGACCCACTCCTGGTATAAGGGCAAGGAAGCACTCCATCCCTACAAGGGGAAGACCGATCCCGATTACACGGGCTACGACGAGAGCGGCCATCTGAAGGGTGGCGAGAAGTACAGCTGGTGCAAGGCGCCCCGCTACGACGGACAGCCTTACGAAGTTGGTCCCCTGGCCCGCTTCATTGTCGGCTACGCTCAGGGACATAAGGAGATCAAAGGTCTGGTCGATTCTACCCTGGCTGCGGCCGGACTTCCCGTTACGGTTCTCTTCTCGACGCTGGGAAGGACCGCCGCCCGGGCCCTGGAGACCAAGCTGGTCGCCGACCACACGGAATCCTGGGTCAATGAACTCGTCGCCAACGTCAAGGGCGGCGACGACAGGACTTGGACCCGTTGCGACGTTCCGAAGAACAGCGAGGGGCGTGGCATGACGGAAGTGCCGCGCGGTGCCCTGGGACACTGGATCCGCATCGAAGACAAGGTCATCGGCAACTACCAGGCCGTCGTTCCGTCGACATGGAACTGCGCGCCCCGCGACAAGGCCGGCAAGCGCGGTCCTTACGAGGAGTCGTTGATCGGAACGAAACTTGCCAATGTCGATCAGCCGCTGGAGATCCTAAGGACGATCCACTCCTTCGATCCCTGTATGGCCTGTGCCGTGCACATCATCGATCCGAAGACCAGCGAGATTCGGAAATTCAAGGTAGCCTGAGGCCTAAGGAGGTTGCGATGGAAAATGTCGTTCCTGTGAAAGAGTGGTCCGCGGCCATCCGTATCAACCATTGGGCTATGGCGATCTGCATCTTTGTGTTGATCTGGACCGGTTTCTACATCGCCGATCCTTATACGGTTGTGGCCGGAGAGACGGTTAACAAGTTCACCATGGGTAACATGCGCATCATCCACGTCCTGGCGGGTGTGCTGCTTACCTTCATCTTTTTATGGCGCGCGTACCTGGCCTTCTTCTCCCGGTTTCATGCCGATTGGAAGGACTTCTTCGCGTGGATGGACATTCCGCACACGATCAAGCAGATAAAGTTCTACGCAT
>JAQULV010000179.1 GCA_028718405.1 Smithellaceae bacterium | reverse complement strand
ACAGCTTCTCGACCCCCGCGGTCCCCACGTCGGAGCGGGGGGATCGCCTACCTACTTCGCCAAGAGGCCGCTACACGTCTTTCCCAAACACCTGGAGCGGATGGGCGTCCCCGAGGAGGCCAGGGCGCGCATCCTTACCGACGGCAAACTCGACGTCGGCCGCCTGCTCAAGTATTCGCACCGCTGGTTTGCCATCCTGGGCTCCCTGGGGATCTGCGCCCGCGCCCAGATAAACCGCTTCTACGATGCCGAGCTCTGCGCCGCGCTCTACGAGGCGGCGACGGGGATCGAGACGGACGTAAAGACGCTGGGAGAAAAGGCCGACCGCACGTGGGAGCTGCTGCGCGGTGCCAACCTTCGTGAAGGGAAGGGCGCCCAGTTCGATCAGGCCCCGGAGCCCTGGCTCAGGGACGCCCTCTTCAAGGAGTACCTCTCCGAGGAGCCGCTTACCCCCGCCGCCTGGAGAGAGATGATCCGCTGCTACTGGGCCGAGCAGGGTTGGGATGAAAAGGGCGTTCCCCCCGTGGAAAAATAGCCCTCGGCGCGCCTCCTTGCGGAGAGGCGCTTTCCATCAAAAGCATTGACAGGGTAGGGGAAAGAAGATAGTTTTGGTAGCTAAAAAGAGGTGTGTCCCCTGCGCCCTAAACTCAACCTTTTCTTGGCTTCGGGCTTCGGCAGCGGGTTTCTCCCCTTCGCACCCGGCACCTTCGGAACTGTGGCGGGCATCCCCGTATATCTGGCCTTCTCCCTGCTTAAAGACCCGGCCTATCTCATCGTGCTGGCCGCGCTCACAGGGGCGGCCTGTTACATCGCCGGGGAGGCGGAAAAGACCTTGGGGAAGAAAGACGCCCCCGCGATCGTGATCGATGAGATCGTGGGGCTCCTGTTCACGTTGGTCATGATCACGCCCACGGCGGCGCACGTACTGACGGGGTTTCTCCTCTTTCGCTTTTTCGATATCACGAAGATCTTTCCCGCCGGCTACGTCCAGGACAAACTGCCCGGCGGATACGGCGTCGTCGCCGACGACGTGGTGGCGGGGATATACGCCAACATTGTCCTACAAATAGTGACGAGAATCTGGGGACTGTGATGCTGCATGTAGCGATTTTGACCATTGGGGACGAGCTGACGGGGGGAAGGATTCAGGACACCAACACCTCCTTCATCGCCCGCGCCTGCGGACGGGAGGGCTGGAAACTTGCCGCCTCCATGGCCGTGGGGGACGACGAAGGGGCGATCAAGAAAGCACTCGATTATCTGCTGACGCTTGCCGACGCCGTGGTCGTCACGGGCGGCTTGGGACCGACGGCCGACGACATCACGACCGAATCCATCGCGAAGGCCTTTGGCCTTCCGCTTATCGCCAACGACGAGGTCCTCGCCTACATAAAGACAATATTCGTGAACTACAACCTCGTCTGGACGGACAATAACGCCAAGCAGGCCGTCTTTCCCGCCGGCGCCGAGATTATCCCCAATCCGGGGGGAACGGCCGCGGGCTTTGCCCTGCACGTGGGTGGTAAGGTAATCGCCGTCATCCCGGGTGTCCCGCGCGAGGCGGAGCGGATGTTTCCCGAAGGCGTCGTGCCCCTTTTCAAACGGGCCTTTCCCGAAGCGGGACTTCCCGTCCATACGCGGACGATCAAGATTTTCGGTGTTCCCGAGGCGAAGGCCGACGAGCTCCTGGCCGATATCGACCGGAAGAAGGAGGGTGTCGAGATCGGCTTCTACCCCCGCTTCCCGGAGATACACCTCGTCCTTTCCTGCCGGACGGAAAGCGCCTCCGACGCAAAGCAAAAGCTGGGACACGTAGAGGCGATCATCGAGGGGAGGCTCTCGGAGTTCATCTTCGCCTACGATGACGAGACCATGGAAGGCACGGTGGCGGCGGGACTTACCGACCGCGGGCTTACCATCGCTGTGGCCGAGTCCTGCACGGGGGGGCTGATCTGCGACCGTCTCACCGATGTGCCGGGGAGCTCGGGCTTTCTGGAGCGAGGTTTTGTCACTTACAGCAACGCCGCCAAAACAGAACTGCTGGGTGTTCCCCAAGAGACCCTGGAGGAGCACGGGGCCGTGAGCGAGCCCACAGCCAGGCTTATGGCCGAGGGAGCCCGCAAGAACGCCGGCACCGACCTGGGGTTATCGGTTACGGGGATCGCCGGTCCCACCGGCGGCAGCGCGGCCAAGCCCGTAGGGACCGTCTTTATCGCGCTCGCCGACAAGAAAGGCACCTCCTGTCGAAACTATTCCTTCCGCTGGGACAGGAGGCGGATCAAACAGATCTCCGCCCAGGCGGCACTCTTGATGGTGAGAAGATACCTCAGAGGAGGGATGGAAAGTGTCTGATCAGGCCCCCGCTGCGATCCGGGCCTTTTTGGCCGTCGATCCGCCACCGGAGGTTCTGGAAAAGATGGCGGTCCTGCAGCGGGAGCAAAAGAAGGCGATCAGCGGCGTCATCAGTTGGGTGCGGCCCGAAGGGATGCACCTCACGCTCAAGTTTTTCGGAAACATCGACCCAGCGAGGATCGGTGACATCGCAGAGGTCGTGAGAGATAAGACGTCCGCACAGAGGAAACTTTCGTTCGAGGTCCGGTCGCTCGGCGTCTTTCCCGATGCGAACCGGCCGCGGGTGATCTGGCTGGGGATGAAAGGCGACGTGGAAGAACTGCGGACCCTGCAGAAGGACATCGACCGCAGCCTCCAGAAGATCGGCTTTCCTCCGGAGGATAAGCCCTTCCGGCCCCATCTCACCTTGGGCCGGATCAAGACGCCCAAGGGCCTCATCGGATTGGCCCGGGCCATCGAGAAGGGCGAAGACGTCTCGGCGGGGAGTTTTTCCTGCGATCGGCTGATCCTTTTCAAAAGCGAATTGACATCGGCGGTCGCCTTGTATACAAGACTGGCGGAGTTTCCTTTCGGGGGCTGAGAGACGCGATCCGCCTCGGCGGCGGTAAGATCAAAGTACAACCAATGAAACCATCGAACCATTCAAGGGAGGACATTATGGCAGCGGACGTAGACAGGGGTAAAGCGATCGACCTGGCGATCTCTCACATCGAGCGTCAGTTCGGCAAGGGGGCGATCATGCGCCTGGGCGGCAGCGAAAAGATTGCCGACGTTCCGGTCATCTCCACTGGTTCACTCAGTTTGGACATCGCGCTGGGAATCGGCGGCGTTCCCCGCGGCCGGATCATCGAGATCTTCGGTCCCGAGTCGGGCGGCAAGACCACGCTCGCCCTGCACATCGTGGCTGAGGCTCAGAAGCAAAACGGACTGGCCGCCTTCATCGACGCGGAGCACGCCCTCGACGTCACCTATGCGCGCAAGATCGGCGTGAACACCGACGATCTTCTTATCTCCCAGCCCGACACGGGCGAGCAGGCGTTGGAGATCGCCGAAACCTTGGTCCGCAGCGGCGCCATCGACGTTCTCGTCGTCGATTCCGTGGCGGCTCTCGTTCCCAAGGCCGAGATCGAAGGCGAGATGGGCGACGCCCAGATGGGACTCCAGGCGCGGCTCATGTCACAGGCCCTGCGCAAGCTGACGGGGAGCATCAGCAAATCCAGAACGACGGTCGTCTTCATCAACCAGTTGCGCATGAAGATCGGCATCTTCTTCGGGAACCCCGAGACGACCACGGGCGGTAACGCCTTGAAGTTCTACTCAACGATGCGCCTCGATATCCGCAAGGTCAGCACGATCAAGTCCGGTCAGGACGTCGTCGGTATGCGCACGAAGGTGAAGGTCGTGAAAAACAAGATGGCCCCGCCTTTCCGCGAGACGGAATTCGACATCATCTTCGGCGAGGGCATCTCGCGCGAAGGCGATATCCTGGATCTCGCCGCCGAGAACGGGATCATCGAGAAGAGCGGCGCCTGGTACTCCTACAAGAGCGATAGACTCGGCCAGGGCAGAGACAACACGAAGCTCCTGCTCAAGGAAAGACCGGAGATCCTGGAAGAGATTGAAGGCGAGCTGCGTGCGAAGCTGGGGCTCAAACAGGGAGAGCGGGAAGAAAAGTAAATGAAAGAGACCTCCCCTCTGGAGAAGGCTACGCAGGCGGCCTACCGGCTGCTCCTGATCCGGTCGCGGAGTGTCAAGGAACTGCGGGAGCGCTTGCTCCGCAAGGGATTCGCCGAGGACACAGTTTTACAGGCGATAGAGAAGCTCCGCCGGCAGGGCTACCTCGACGACCGCGCCTTCGCCCGGTCCCAGGCGAGAAGGCTCGCCGCCAAATTCGAGGGTAACCTCCGGATCGAATTGGAGCTGAAGGAACACGGTCTTGACCGCGACGAGATCGCGGCGGCCCTGGCCGAGGCGAGATCCGATCTCACCGAGGCCCAGGCGGTGGAAAGGTTGATCCGTCGGAAGATGAAGGCGGAATTCGGAAAGGACGAAAAGAGAAAACTGGTGCAAAGCCTCATGAGAAAAGGCTTCCCCGCGGGGTTGATATTCGAGGTGCTGGATCGGGTGAGAAAGGGAGATGTGCATGGCGATGACGG
>JAQULV010000178.1 GCA_028718405.1 Smithellaceae bacterium | reverse complement strand
AAGATTCGCGAAATAACCCGAGATGACACACAAGTCATACCACTCCGTCTAAAGTGCGATTAATCCAGCCGAGCAGAAACTTTGTCTGCGTCTTGTCTTTCCGACATATCTCGGCGTACCGGGCTATCTTGGCCAGCGCGTACTTCGCTATAAATTGAGCGCCATCAATTGTGTCGAGCGCGCCCAGCGTTATGGGGCCGATCCTTCCATCCGGATTGACGCCCATGGCTGTCTGGGCCGCTTTGATTGCCGTTCCTGTTCCTGCATTAACAGAGAAATCGAAGATCGCCTCGGCGATGATCTGGTTCTTGATCTTGTCGCCAGAAATGGCCAACCAAAAATTTCGCCGGTAGAAATCTTGCACCAGAGAAGATAAGGCTGGATTCTTTGAATCGCCCTGATCAATATATCGCCACCCACTCCAATCAGGATGGCAATTCCTGGCGATCCCGGCATAGGTCTGACCTCCCCGATCTTCCTTGACGTTTACCAATCTATATCCCCCTTCGTTCTTCAGGGTCTTTTCAAAAGCGGTCCCAAAGTCGGCCATAGGTTCCTCCTTTCCTTTTGCAAAATAGTGAGACTGTTTAGGAACATCTTGCTTGACAAAAGCTACCGTCGGCAGCGAACCCGATCAAACGCTTTGAACTAAAGCGGGAAGAACTATTTTGGGAACGGAAACGATGCAGCTTGATTCCGGAACAATTGAAGGTCGCGAGATCGCTGGAAGATGTGAGCCGTTGTTTCTAGAGATTCAGCGGCAGCAGGAAAAAGATAGAGATGCATCTTGGATAGCAAAGGTCTCGATATTGTGCAACCTTTTTTGTCAAGAAGGGCGGGGGCTCTGGGAGCACCCGAATATTTTCCCCCTGTTTTGCCGGAATGGCAACGATGGTTGACGCAAGGAACTGGAACCGATAAGATAGCCGCAATAACTATCGAGGACGAAAATGCCGACAATCAGTAAGCGTCTTGATAACTTCACGGAATCAGTCATCCGGGCGATGACGCGGCTCTCCAACCGGTACGGTGCCATCAACCTCTCGCAGGGATTTCCGGATTTTGACCCGCCGGAAGAACTTCTGGCGGCAGCGGCGGAAGCCGGCAAGAACGGCCCTCACCAGTATGCTGTCACTTGGGGCGCCCCGAATTTCCGCGCTGCCCTTGCGGAGAAACAGTCGCGCTTTATGCATGTTCCGTTAGATCCCGACGCGCACATCGTCGTCACCTGCGGCAGCACCGAAGCTATGATGACCGCCATGATGACCGTCTGCAACCCGGGCGAAAAGGTCATTATCTTCTCCCCTTTCTATGAGAACTACGGTGCCGACACGATTCTCTCCGGCGCAAATCCTATCTACGTTCCGCTCCATCCGCCCGAATTTTCTTTCGATCGGGATGAACTCCGACGCGCCTTCGAGATGCGCCCCAAGGCCTTGGTCTTATGCAACCCTTCCAATCCCTCCGGGAAGGTTTTTACTTACGAAGAGTTGACGTTCATTGGCTCTCTCGCTCTGGAGTACGATACCTTCGTCATCACCGATGAAGTATATGAACACATCGTCTACACGCCTTATGCGCACACTTACATCGCCTCGCTCCCGGACATGTTTGAAAGAACACTTTGCTGCTCATCTCTCTCCAAGACTTACTCCATCACGGGCTGGCGGCTGGGATACGTTATCGCGTCCCCCGAGCTCATTGACGGGGCAAGGAAGGTTCATGATTTCCTCACGGTGGGCGCTGCGGCGCCTCTGCAGGAGGCGGCGGTCGTCGCATTGCGTTTTCCCGATAGCTACTATGAAAAGCTGCAGCAGGACTACCAGACGCGCCGGGACCTCTTTCTCTCTTACCTGGAACAGGCTGGTCTTTCCTACACGACTCCTCAGGGCGCTTACTACGTGATGATCGATATTTCAACCTTCGGCTGGAAGGATGATACCGCTTTTTGTGAATGGCTGGTGAAAGAGATCGGTGTCGCTGCAGTGCCCGGATCGAGCTTCTTCGCCGAGCCGGTAAAACACCTCGTCCGGCTGCATTTTGCCAAGAAGACAGAAACTATTCGTGAAGCGGGGGAGAGACTCTGTCTTCTCAAGAATAAGCTCTGAGACCATTTTGGAAATAACGGTTGACAGGCATTCTTGCCGACTCTATAGTTTTTAACTATCCATGATTCATAACGATTCGTGGCACGGACAGTGCGTCAGCATATCGTGATGGGCACAACCTTTTCCGAGTTATGACAGAAGAAGAACAAACAAAAGAGCAGCTTCTGGCAGTTATTGCAGCCCTCCGAGCCAGCGAAAAACAACATCGCCTTCTGTTCGAACTGGCCCAGGAGGGTATCTGGGCCATCGACGTCGAAAGCAGGACTACCTTCGTAAATCTCCGTCTGACGGAAATCATCGGCTACAGAAGCGACGAGATGATCGGGCGGCACTTGTTCTCGTTTATGGACGAGCAAGCGAAAGATCTCGCCCTTCGCAACATGTCAGGACTCCTGCGGCGTTTCAAAGAAAGACGGAACTTCGAATTCATCCACAAGGACGGCCATCGCATTTACACGAGCATGGAGACGAGCCCCATCACGGACGAAGAAGGTCGTTACACGGGGGCGTTGGCCGTAATCACCGATATCACAGAGCGGCGCTTGGCGGAAGAGGCATTAAAAGCCAGCGAGGAACGCTTCCGCAAGATACTCAAGACAGCTCAAGAAGGATTCCGGCTGGTGGATCGGGATGGTTTTTTCTTGGAGGTGAACGATTCGTACTGCCAAATCAGCGGTTACAGCCGCGAAGAGCTTCTCACCATGAACATCGCCGACGTCCAGTTCAACGGGAACCGTGAAGAGGCCCGACGGCACATCGAAAGGATCGTCCAGAAGGGGGGGGACGTCTTCGAGACGCGCCACCGCCACAAGGACGAAAGTTCCCTCTACCTATCGATCAGCACGCGCTACCTACCCGAGGAGGACTGCCTCTTCTCGCTCCTCCAGGATATCACCGCCCGGAAAAGGGTGGAGCGCGCCCTTCAGGAAAACGAATCGAAGCTCCGGCTCATCACCGATTTAATGCTGGACATGGTCTCACAAACAGACGCTGCCGGGGTGATTAACTTCGCCTCCCCCTCCCACGAGAAGATTTTGGGGTACCGGCCCGACGAACTGGGGGGACACAACGTCATGGAATTCATCCACCCCGATGACTTGGAAGAGGTTACCGCCGCCGTCTTCGCCGCCGTAGGCAGTACCTCCTCGGGGGTGATGTCCCTCCGCTTCCGCCACGCTGACGGTTATTACCTCTGGCTGGAGACCATCGGCAACCCGATCATCGACGAAAAGCAAAATATTGTCGGCGCCGTTTTCGCGAGCCGCGACGTTACGGAACGTAAGCGTATGGAGGAAAGGCTGAACCGCCTGTCCATGACAGATTCCCTCACGGGGCTGCACAACCGCCATTCATTCCTCCATCTGGCGGAGCAGCAATTAAAGGCCGCCCATCGTGAAGGTCAGGGGCTCTGGCTGATTTACCTCGATCTGGACAACCTCAAGTATATCAATGACACGTGGGGACATAAAGAGGGAGATCGTGTTATCTGCGATGCAGCACAAATCTTCCGTAAAACCTTCCGCGAGGTGGACATCATCGCTCGCCTGGGGGGCGACGAGTTCGCCGTTTTGGCCAAGGCTGAAGACGACAAGAGCCCCGACGTGCTCATAGAAAGACTGGAGGAACACATCACCGCCTTCAACGCGGAGGAGAAAAGGGCCTATGGATTAGCTGTCAGCGTAGGGATGGCCGCCTATCATCCCGATTCATTTCTGTCGCTGGATGATCTCCTCTCACTCGCCGATGAATTCATGTATCAGAACAAAAACGAGAAGCGGCACCGAAACAAATAACCTCTCCAGAACATCCTTACAGTTTCGTCTGTGGGTTTCGCTCTGGTCGCGGATCATAAGTAATGAACAAGCGGCCGCTCCTTGGACGCGGCTGCTTGTGATTCTGGTTGACTAAGAAATCGGCTATGCGGGAAGGTATCCTTTCGCTAATGCCATGTATTCTTCGACCTGTTTTTCTTCCCACTTCTTATCGCGATCAAGTTCGTGCGCCAGAATCTTCGCTACCTCTGGCGCCATCTCCATACTGGCCCTCGCGTTAAGGAGCAACGCCCTGGTCCTTCTGGCCAGGACATCCTCCACCGTGCGGGCCATTTCCTCGCGAGCCGCCCAAACCACCTCGACTCTAAGGTAGGGAAGGTCTTTGTGGATTCTCTGGCCGAGTTCGGGATTGGCCTTTACCATCCGCTTCAAGGCGAGCATGTCGGAACCATACTGATGGAGGGGGTCGGATTCGTCAACGTGCTTGAGCCAACCGTGGATCCGCATGTGCTCCGTCTTGCAGGAACGCTCGTCAAGGCCGGCGATGATCGCCGCTTCGTTGACCGTATCCTGGGCCATCTTCCTGTAGGTCGTCCATTTACCACCTGTGATCGTAACCAACCCGGACTTGGAGATGAAAAGGACATGGTCGCGCGAGAGC
>JAQULV010000177.1 GCA_028718405.1 Smithellaceae bacterium | reverse complement strand
AGGTAGACAACGCCAAGGTGCCGAAGGCCGTGGCGGGCGATTTTATCGGCGTGCAGGTGCCCGATCGCGTACGTCCCGGCGACGAGGTGTTCAAGGTCGTTCCCTAGACATCGTCAGCGGTTTATTTGCTAACGAGGGCCATGAGATCTCATGGCCCCTTTTTTATGGATAAGATTCTCGTGTCATATCAAGAGGCCGTCTCCTACCTTTCTTCTCTCAATATCGATGCCATCCGTCTCGGACTCGATCCCATCTCCGGCCTGCTCGGTAGGCTGGGAAATCCGGAGAGGTCGTATCCTTCCATCATCGTCGGCGGTACGAACG
The DNA here is from genome assembly GCA_028718405.1 of Smithellaceae bacterium. Classification (GTDB taxonomy): domain Bacteria; phylum Desulfobacterota; class Syntrophia; order Syntrophales; family JAQULV01; genus JAQULV01. The sequence continues at coordinate 4,226 of JAQULV010000177.1, read as the reverse complement.
GCAAGGAATCTGTAGACGCGATGATCTCTTCAGTCCTCAAGGAAGCGGGATACCGCTGCGGTCTCTATAGTTCGCCGCATCTCGTGGATATCCGGGAGCGGATCAGGGTCGACGGCGCGATGATTGCGAAGAAAAATCTGGCCGCACTCATCAGCGAGATAAGAGAGAAGGCCACCGAGCCGGTCAGTTACTTCGAGTTCCTTACGGCCGCGGCCTTTCTCCATTTCTCGCGGTGCAAGGTTGATCTAGCAGTCCTTGAAGTGGGACTGGGCGGAAGGCTCGATGCGACAAACGTGGTGACGCCGCTTGTTTCGATCATCTCCAACATATCGAGGGATCACAAGGAGTACCTGGGAGACAGTCTCGGGATGATCGCGGCCGAAAAGGCGGCGATCATCAAGAAGGGGGGGATCTGTCTTTCGGCGGCAAGGCAGCCTTCCGTCGTCAGAGTTCTGGAGGATGCCTGCCGGAAGAAGGGCGCTAGGCTTAAGCTTCTGGGAAGGGACTTCCGCGCCCGCTCCCATGGCGGGGGCTGGTTTAGCTACTATGGAAAGGATCAGAGGTTGGGCCCGCTCTTCTGCCCACTTCCCGGTCGCCATCAGCTCGACAATGCAGCCCTGGCCGTTGCCGCGACGGAAGCGCTGAACACCAAGGGATTCGCCATCGATCAAGCTGTGCTGGCGCGAGGTCTGGCGGCAACGCGGTGGGAGGGCCGCCTGGAGGTTATCGGTGCACATCCCACGGTCGTTCTCGACGGCGCGCACAACCCGGCGGGGGCCTCCGCCCTCCGCCGTGCCCTGGAAAATTGGCACCGCCCCTATCGTAAAATGATTCTCGTCTTCGGCGTTATGGGCGACAAGGAATACAGGCCCATGCTGCGCTCCCTCGCAGGGCTGGCTGATAAGATCGTCATCACGAAGCCAGCCACGCCTCGGGCGCTTCCTGTGGAAGAACTCCTTCCCTTTGCCAGACAGTTGTCGGCCGGTGCCGAGGCAAGGGAAGACCCCGTGCAGGCCCTTGCCTACGCCCGGGAGCTCGCGAGAGAGGATGATCTCATCTGCGTTGCCGGTTCCCTCTATCTGGTGGGACAGATAAAAGGGGCATTCCCTAACTCCCTCGATTGTGATAAACAGCGGAAGACCTGATCGGTCTTTCTTTATATCACGATCCGGCTTGGGGAGAAGATGGCGGCAAAGTATCTCAGAATCCAGCTCTTACTCATTGGCCTTCTTCTCTTCGAGATTGGTCCCGCCATCGCCGCCGAGAGCACCGAAAAAAATCCTCCTGTCTCCATCGAGGCGGACGTCCTCTCCTACGACCAGAAAACGGACAGCTACACGGCCGACGGCAATGTCGTCGTGACCTTCGGCGATAGCAAGCTGAAGGCCGATTTCGTCGATGTGAACCGCAGGACCAACGAGGCCGTCGCCCAGGGCCACGTTTGGCTGCAGAGCGGAAATGATATCCTCGAGGGGCGCAAGCTCTTCTACGACATCAATACCCAAAGCGGCCTGCTCGCCGAGGGAAAGCTCTTTGCCGCTAAGAATCACTTTTATCTGCGGGGCGACATCATTGAAAAGCAAGGCCCCGCGACCTACCACGTCGAGGACGCCACAGCGACTTCCTGCGACGGCGCCTTCCCCGACTGGAGCTTCAAAAGCCGCGACTTACAGGTCACCGTCGACGGCTACGGGACCATGAAGCACGGCCGGTTTCTCGTCAAGGGCGTACCCGTTTTTTATCTCCCCTACCTGATCTTTCCCGCAAAAACCACGCGTCAGAGCGGGTTTCTGCTTCCCCGGCTTTCCTATTCCCGCGACCAGCACGGGGTGGACGTTGAAGTTCCCTTCTTCTGGGCGATCTCGGACAGTATGGACGCCACTTTCTATCAGCGCTACATGGATAAAAGGGGATGGATGGAAGGCGCCGAATTCAGGTACTGGCTGGGAGAAGGTTCCGGCGGCACGATCTACGGGGATTATTTAAACGATGCGAAACATGCGAAAGACGAGTTGAACGGACTCACCCGCGATTGGCCCGACGGCCGCAAACGCTGGTCCTTCTTCGTCAACAACGAAACCAGATGGGATTCCGGCCTCTATCTGCGGGCCGATGTGACCCGTGTTTCGGATTCCTGGTATTTCCGGGATTTCTCCGGCCATAACTACTACCTTGACCACTTCAACGCGGAAGGACAGGAGCCTTTCAAACAGGTATCCTTTCAGGGCAACGAATCCCTGGGCAGGCTGGATTCGGCGGTGAGGCTGGTCAAGAATTGGACCTTCTACAATTTTACCGCCCTGGCCAGTAACACACAGGATCTGCTGCAGGACGGCGACGGGAATGTCTTGCAGAGATACCCGGAGCTGACGCTGGCGGGTCTCCGGCAGCCCTTGGGGGGATCGCCGCTGCAGGCCTCGTTTTCCGCAGCCTACGATTACTACTACCGCGATCAGGGAGATCGGGGCAACCTCTGGCAGATAAAGTCCGATGTCTATCTGCCGCTTCGCCTCGGGAAGTTTCTGCAACTCACCCCCCGGGCCGGCATCGTGAGTGCCGTCTGGCAAAGCGACGAAACGATAGCCGGAGGAGCGGCGCGGCGGGGAGATCAGGAGTCAGTAACGGCCGGCGCTACCCTGAGCACGGAGGTGCAGCGCGTCTATACCTTGCCCTCGTCAACGCTTCCCAAGCTGAAACATACGATCAGGCCGGAAATTTCCTACGATTACAACACTTTGATTGCCGAGAAGGACCTTCCCGGCTACGCACCGGCGAACGAAGAGAGAAACGAGCTGACCTACGGCATCACGAACATCCTGACGGCCAAGTGGACCGATAAGAGCGGCGCCAGCACCTATCGTGAATTCCTCCGCTTGAAGCTCTTTCAGAGCTACGATATCAGGGAGGTGCGCCGGGAGATCGATCCGCTCATTCCCACCGACGAGAGGCATCCCTTTGGGATTATCGGCGGGGAGTTGGATTTTACGCCCTGTCCCTATGTGACCCTCTCCAGCCGTGATCGCTTCGATGCGGAAGAAGGGCGGTGGATACAGAGCAACCACGATCTGACCCTGACCGACGGCCGGGGCGACAAGGCCGTCTTCGGCTACCGTTACACGGCGGACACGCTGGAGGAAGTCAACTTATCGCTACGCGCTGTTCTGACCTCACGGATTGAGGCCAACTACGCCCTGAAGAAGAATCTCCGCGATGAGGAAACGGTGGAAAATTCCCTGGGGTTGATCTATCATAAACAATGTTGGTCGGTCTCCGTAGTCTATGCCGACGCCAGCAACGACCGCAGCTACTCAGTATCCGTTTCGCTTGCGGGACTCTAAAAAAGCGGGTTTTTTTCTTGACAAATGGCGCGAAATTGCGTAGGTTCCCACTTTGAATTTTTAAGGATTTGGTGATTTATCATGAAGACATATTTTGCCAAAAAAGGAGAGGTTGCCAGGGACTGGTACGTGGTTGACGGCGACGGCCAGGTACTGGGCAGGCTCGCCAGCGAGATAGCAAGGCGTCTGAGAGGCAAGCACAAGCCTGTCTACACTCCCTACACGGATACTGGTGATTTCATCATCGTCGTCAATGCCGAGAAGGTGGTTCTGACGGGAAAGAAGCTTACCGACAAGGTATATTCCCACCATTCCGGCTATCCAGGAGGAATAAAGCAGATTACGGCAGGTAAGCTGCTGGAGAAGAAACCGGAAGAGGTGTTGCGGACCGCCGTCAAGGGGATGCTTCCCAAAAACACCCTGGGTCGGGCCATGTTGAAGAAGCTCAAGATTTACGCCGGTCCCGATCACGACCACGAGGCCCAACTGCCCCGCAGTCTCACGATTTAACGGATCCTTTGATCATATTAAACGGATTTGGAGTTGGTCATGACAGATAAGAGGTACTACGCCACAGGAAGAAGAAAATACGCCATTGCCAGGGTCTATATGAAGGAAGGCAACGGTACGCTGACGGTCAACAAGAGGAACTTCGACGATTATTTTGTGAGAGACAGCCTGCGGATGGTTATCCAGCAGCCTCTGGAGATCACGGGTAAGAAGAACAAGTTCGATCTGTACGTCAACGTCTGCGGCGGCGGTATGTCCGGCCAGGCGGGAGCCGTCAAGCACGGTATCTCCAAGGCGCTGCTCGAATACGATCCGGAACTGCGTTCCGTCTTGAAGAGGGCGGGCTTCCTCACGAGAGACCCCCGCGTGAAGGAACGA
>JAQULV010000176.1 GCA_028718405.1 Smithellaceae bacterium | reverse complement strand
CGGGGAGATCCGTGACCGGGAGACGGCGGAGATCGCGATCCAGTCGTCACTTACTGGGCATCTCGTCTTCTCCACCCTGCATACGAACGATGCGGCCTCTGCCGTGACCAGGCTCATCGATATGGGCATCGCCCCTTATCTCGTGACCTCCTCGGTGATCGCGATCATCGCACAACGGCTTGTTCGTGTCCTGTGCCCGCGCTGCAAGGAGCCCTACCTGCCCGACGACGAGTCGCTCGCCAACGTAGGTATCCCAAAGAATCTCCTGGAGAAACATGTCCTTTACAAGCGTAAGGGCTGCCAAGCCTGCATGAACACGGGTTACCGGGGAAGAACGGCGATCTTCGAGATTATGCTTCTGGAAGAAGAGCTGAAGAGACTGATCCTCAAAACCTCCGATTCCAACCAGATCAACGAGGAGGCAAACCGCCGCGGTATGAGAAACCTCCTGGAAGACGGCACCCGCAAGGTCCTGGAAGGAACAACAACCATCGAAGAGGTCCTGCGCGTCACCCGGATACTCAGGCGCGAGCAGGACGCCGACATCGAGGCTTAAGAAGCCTGCCTCCCTTTCCGCCCTCGCTCAATACCTATTGACATCGAAGCGTAATTAAGCAAAATGGTGGCTCCAGCGAAAGGATTTGCCATGTATCCCTACGGGGAACTTTTTTCCAGAAACTACGGCATTTTCTCGGAGACCCAGCAAGAGAGACTGAGAAGGGCCAAGGTCCTGATCGTCGGCTGCGGCGGGATCGGCGGGGTGGTCGCCATCATCCTGGCCCGCTCCGGCGTCGGCCATTTCACGCTCGTGGAGTTCGACGGCTACGACGCCACGAACATGAACCGGCAGATCGCCTGCTTTCAGGAAACGCTGGGAAGAAACAAGGCGGATGTAATCGGAGACCAGATCAAAAGGATCAACCCCGAGGCCGAGGTCGAGATCCACAATCGATTGCTGAACCACGCTGAGATCGCGCAGCTTATCCCCAAGGTCGATCTTGTCTTCCCCGCCGCCGATGATTTCGCCTTCAGTATCTGCGTCTTTCGTGACGCCAAAAGGCTCTCCAAGCCCGCCCTACTGGTAGTGCCCGCGGGGACCTGGGCGAACGTCGCGATCGTGCCCCCCCGGGGACCGTCCGTCGAGGACATGCAGGGGGTCCCCAAGCTCCCCACCTACGAGGCGTTGAAGAAGATGCTCTCCATCAGGCGCTACAAGTTCGGCACATACTTTTATACGCTTTTTGGCGACTGGCGTATTGATTACTATCGCGACTTCATCGAGAAGGATCTTCCGCCCACACAGATCTGTCCTTCCGTTTGGCTCTGTTCGGCCCTCGGGGCGTTGGAGACGGTAAAATTCCTCACGGGCAAATGGAAGCCCGTGACGCTCCCCCGCTACTGGTTCATTACGAAGAACCGTATCAGCGTCAACCGCATAAACGGTCTCAACATGCAGGCCTTCCTGGTTAGGCAGCGCAAGCTCCTCTGGTTTATCTTCCAGACGCGGCTGGGACCGGGACTGGAGTCGCTCCAGGGAATCTGGTGGCGCGTCTTCTACCGCGCCATGAAGCATCGTCAGGAACGGGCCAGATGATTCCGGGCTATCAGGAACTGTTCAAGAGAAACTACGGTATCTTAACGGAGGCGCAGCAGGAGCGGATCCGGAAGACCAAGGTCCTGATCTTAGGTGTCAGCGGCTCCGGCGAGACAATCGCTACGATCCTCGCCCGCTCGGGAATCGAACACTTTATCCTCGCCGGTCACGGACGCTACGAGGCGGCCGACATGAACCGCCAGATCGGGTGCTTTATCGACACGGTGGGCGAAAACAAGATCGACCACATCCGCCGGGACATCCTGGCGATCAACCCCGAGGCCCAGGTTGCCGTCCACCCGGGGCTACCCGCCGAGTACGAAATCGATCAGCTCATGGAGAAGGCCGATATCATCGTGCCGGCCGTGGAGGATCTCTCCTACAGCATCCTGTGTTTTCGCTCGGCGCGCCGCGTCGGTCGCCCTGCGGTCCTGTGTATGCCGTCCGGCACAATGGGCTGGGTGAGTGTCTTCGACCCCGCGGGCAGCATGATCGAAGATTGTTTCGGGATACCCAAGCTCGGCTACGAAGGCCTTCGGGAAGTCACAGCTACTCCCGAATACAAGTGCGCCCAGTACAACTTCATAACAGCGGGTGATTGGCGGGTGGAGTGGTACCGTGATTATTTCCTCGGGAAGAGTCCGCTGGCGCTCATCTGCGCCGCCGAATGGCTGGCGGCGTCGCTTGCCGCCCTGGAGACGATCAAGATCGCCTCGGGAAAGTGGAAACCCCTTCTCGCCCCGCGCTGCTGGTATATCAAGCACGCGCGCGTTCGTAAATCCCGTTTCAGCCGCTTCGTCAGCTACCACAGAAAGCTGGGCTGGATGATCTTCGGAAACTCCATCGGGCGGGAGATCCATCGCGGGCCCCGCCTGCTCTGGAAGAACATCTTCCGCTATCTGGGCTATCGTCAACGACGGAAAGAGGAGCGAAACAGGTAACGGGAAAGATCCCTATACGTCCGGCTTTCGCGGTCCCGTTATCAATTCACCGCGTCGCGCAAGGATCGCCTTAAAGCTATGACGCATGAGGCGCAGGATGTCCCGGTACTTGTCCGCGGCCACCATGGAACTGGTCAGCGATCCGTCCGCGTAAGCCTTGAGAAGCGTCGCCTTAGCTTCTACGAACTGACGGAAGGTATCGCGATCGACGGTGTCGACAAAAACCTCGATGATCTTTCTGCGAAGCGGCCGGGCCGAATTGGCGAGCAGCAGGAATATCATGTTGCCCGCCACCTCGACGACGAGGTTATGCTGCGCTTCTTCCAGCTCGATAATCCTCTGCCGGTCGTCGAGGCACTCAAGTTCTTCTTTGATCAACTGCGCCAGCTCCTGACCATCGCGTGCCGAGATGCGGTGGGCCGCCATCTTCAGGATCTCCGGAAAAACGGCCGTCCAGAAATCCCATATCTCATCGATGAAATACTCATCGACGATCACCATTAGTTGCTCTTCCTCCTGATTGGATAGCAGCAGACTCAGGAAATCCAGTCCCGCGTTGCGCACGTAGTCTTTCACATAGATGCCGTCACCCTGCCTGATGTCGAGCACCCCCATCGCTTCCAGCTGTTTGAGGCCGAGGCGCAAGGACGTACGGTCCACGCCGATTTGCAGAGAAAGTTCCCGCTCGGGGGGGGAGCTTCACGCCGGGCTTCAGCTCCCGGGTAAAGATTCCCCTCATCAGGGTTATCACGACTTTCTCGTGTACCTGCTTGGCAGACATGTAAATATCCTTAGTGGGATTTAAGTCGGTTACTAAAACAAGGAGGGGCGGCCTGTCAACTTCTAAAGATCAATTCGGTGCGTGAGTCAGCCTTGTCCTGCCAGGGTCTCGCCGACCGCGAGGATTTCCCTGTCATCCTCCTTCGCGAGGCGTACCTCGTTTTGAAACATTATCTTGCGGACTAACTGGCGGTTGGCCGTCAGGATCTCCCGGTACTGTTCAGCGGCCTCCCGGGCGTCGGTGATGGAGCCGTTGGCAAAATCCATGATCAGGATTTTCTTGGCCTCGATAAACCGCCGCAGGCTATCGTCGCTGATGTTACTGATAAACATCTCGATCATCTTGCGCCTCATGGGCCGCGACGAATTGGACAACAGGAGGAAGATCGTGTTGTGGCAAACCTCCGCCACGAGGTGCTGCTGGCGGTCTTCGATATCGACGATCTTTTGGCGATCGGGGATGGACTCCAACTCTTCGTCCACCAAGTTCATCAGCGTCTTCAAGTCACGCAGGGTAAAGCGTGTTGCGGCGAGCTTCATCATCTCGGGGAAGATCGTAATCCAATATTCGAACATCTCGTCGATGAGACATTCGTCCAACACCACGCCCTTCCCGTCATCCGCTTCCTGGTCGAACAGCAACCTGAGAAAATCGATGCCGGCATGCTGGAGATAGTCCTTCACGTAGATGCCGTCGCCCTGCTTGATGGCAAGGACGTTCATCGCTTCCAGTTGCTTGAGGGCAATCCGCAGGGAACTCAAATCGATGTTGATCAGCTTCGATAGTTCCTTGGCGGCGGGCATTTTGGTGCCGGGTTTCAGTTTGTTGGTGAAGATATCCCGCATGATCACACGGACGACTTTTTCATGGACCTGCCGGTTCGCCATCTTTCCCCCCGAATTTTTTTTGGATGATAAAGGATTATGGGCATTTTGTCAAACATTCATTCAATTTCCATTATTGTTATATAAAATTCTTGACATTAAATAGCATTTTGCTATCGTTTCTTTCATCCAATTTTCCATAAAGTTCACACGGCCGTGGTTTCAGGAGCCCCGGAAGTGAATGGGCAGAGGGCAACACAGGTCATCTTCCCCTTGGGAATGGGAACCCCAAAGTCAGACTATGCGGGGGCTATGAGAAGGAAGCCATGATTGTTGCAGGGTGCGATGTGGGATCCCTGACCGCTAAGGCCGTCATCTTGAAAGAGGAGGGGCCACCGGTCTCGGAAATCATGAAGGTCCGGGCTAC
>JAQULV010000175.1 GCA_028718405.1 Smithellaceae bacterium | reverse complement strand
CTCAGGCGGGAATCCAGAAAAGACCATGGATTCCTGCTTTCGCAGGAATGACAAACCCTGAGCTGTGGCGGGAATCCAGTCCTCTTTTCTATACTGTCATTCCCGCGCATGCGGAAATCCAGACCTTATTTCCTGGATTCCTGCTTTCTCCACGGGCAGCCGGCGCCCCCGCCCATTGTCTTCCAGCCTCATATCTCCGGGTTGATCGCCCGGTCGGCCTTCTCTTGGTTCATCTGGACGAGTTGCTCCAGGGTGATCCCGCTCAACGTCTCGGAGATCTTCCCTCCCAGAAGTGCCCAGATATCATGGCTGGCGCAGGTCGCCACCCGGGGGCAAACTTTTGGGTCCTTCAGGCAATCGACCAGGCAATCACCCTCCAGGACGTCGAGGATCTCTTTGAGAGTTATATCGGCGGGCTTCCTGGCAAGCGTGTAGCCGCCGTAGGCGCCGCGGACGGAGTTCACCAGCCCCACGCCCTTGAGGGGGATGATAATGAGGCTCAGGTACTTCTCCGAGATCTCCTCGTCTTTGGCGATGTCCTTGAGAAAGACATTGCCCTGGCCATAGTTCTTGGCCAAGACCAGCATCAGTCTGACCCCATAACGGGCCCGCGTCGATAACTTCATCTCTCCTCCGGGGTTAATTACTACCTTTCCTATCGTTTTAATAGTAATTACCTCACGCCGAGCCGGCTGTCAACAGAAAATTTAATCTTTTCACTGCACAGGGAGGGGAAAAACATTAGACTTTCCATCCGGCGCCAAATAAGATAAGAGAAACCGTTGGTTTTTTACCCCGCGGAGGGCGCCCCGCATTCCAAAGGACGGGTAGAATAATGAAAAAGACGAACAAATCCGAGGGTGTGGTCCTGTCGGTCAACATCAGCGACAAGAAGGGCGAAAAGAAGCGAAACGTCGGCGAATGCCGGCTGCTGGTCCGCCACGGCGTGGAGAAGGACGCCCACGCCGGCGACTGGAACCGCCAGGTGAGCCTCCTGTCCCTGACCAGCATCGAAAAGATGCGGGGCAAAGGTCTCACGATCAACTACGGCGACTTCGCCGAGAACCTGACCGTCGACGGGATCGACGTCTTTCTGCTGCCCGTCGGTACCGTCCTGGAGGTCGGCGCGGCAACCGTCCGGATCACCAAGATCGGCAAGGAATGCCACATCCGCTGAAATATCTTCTACCAGGTGGGCGATTGCGTCATGCCCCGCGAAGGCGTCTTCGCCGAGGTGCTCACCGAAGGCCGCGTGAAGATCGGCGATGCCATTCACATCATCGAGGAGCATAAGGAAGGATGATCAGATACCACAGCACCAATCGACACCTGGAGAACGTCCCGGGCATCGTAGCATTTAAGGAAACGGTCTCCTTCAAAGAGGCGCTCCTGCAGGGACAGGCCCCCGACGAGGGCCTCTTTATGCCTGATCCCATCCCAATGCTGGACGTGAAAGACATCCTGGCCCTGAAGGGCAAGCCCTACGCCGATGCCGCCTTCCTCGTCGCCGCTGCTTTTCTGAAAGACGAGCTGGATCCGGCTGCCGTCAGGTCGGTGGTCGACGACGCGTACAACTTCTCCGTCCCTTTGGAGAAGGTCTACGGCCGCAAATACCTGATGCGCCTCGACCAAGGACCGACCGCCTCCTTCAAGGATTTCGCCGCCCGGATGATGGCAAGGCTCATGAGCCGTTTCCGCGACGCCGGCCGCAGACTCAACGTCCTGGTCGCTACCTCAGGCGACACCGGCAGCGCCGTGGGCGAGGCCTTCAAGGGTGTCGCGGGAATCGACGTTACCATTCTGTACCCACGAGCCGAGGTGAGCGGCATCCAGCAAAAGCAGCTCGACACGATCGGCGCCAATGTCGTCGCACTTTCCATCGACGGCAAGTTTGACGACTGCCAGGACTTGGTGAAGCGCGCCTTCTCCGATCCCGATCTCGTGCAATTCAATCTGACCTCGGCCAACTCCATCAACTTCGGCCGGATTATGCCGCAGACCGTCTACTACATCTATGCCTACGCTCAACTGGCTGACCCCGGTGACGAGATCGTCTTTTCGGTTCCCTCGGGAAATTTCGGCGACGCGCTGGGTTGCGAATACGCCAGGAGAATGGGACTTCCCGTACACCGGCTCGTCATGCCGACCAACGAAAACGACGAGTTCCCCAGCTTCCTCAACTCGGGACTCTACGAAAAGGTCTCTCCGTCCCGCGCGTGTCTGTCCAACGCCATGAACGTGGGTCACCCCAGCAATCTGGCTCGCTTCTTCGAACTCTACGGAGGAAACGTGGATCGGACCGGCTGCGTCCACAAATACCCGGACCGCCAGGAAATGCGGAAGAGAATCTTTTCGGTAAGCGTGAGCGATGCGCAAACCAGAGAGACGATCAAGAGCGTATATGACCGATACGGCGTCATCCTGGAGCCGCACGGTGCCGTGGGTTGGAAAGGATTGGAGGCCTACCTCGAAGGCGTCGAAGACTGGCCGCTGTGCTGCTCGCTGGAGACCGCCCATCCAGCGAAATTCCCGGAACACGTGACGAACCTCTTGGGAATCGTACCGGAGCCGCCGCCGAGTATGCAGGGCATTGAAGAAAGAAAAGGCGAGGCAGTAAAACTCTCCGGCGATTACTTCGAATTCAAGAGCTATCTCACCCGGACGCTGAAGACCAGGGATTGACCGCCCCGGCGTGGCTCCGTCCTACGCCACTCCTAGAAACCGCCGGCTCCGCTCACCCTTTCACCAAGCCGCCGTATCGTCCGCCCGCATACGGGAACTGATTTGACTTCCCGGCCATCTTTGAGTACTAATATTACAGAATCCCGAGTAACATGTCCTACTCTCATATCAAAAGGTTAAGGAGGAGGAAGATGATGAGACGCGTTACTTTCACGGTGATGGCGGCATTCCTGCTTCTATTCATGACCGGACCGGCGTTTGCGGGGGATAACCTGAACGATGCGGCTTCAGGGATCGCGGCCGGCATTTCGAAAAAACTGCACCGGCTGGGAGATGCAGCTTCCTCGGCCGCCCGAAAAGCCGGCAAGGAGATCGGGCGTGAAGCCGAGATCAGAAAACTCCTCCTGAAGAACTATCATGTCGGTAAACCTTTCGTAATCGACTCCACCTTCATCGACAACAAGGGTAGTATGAAGTTCATCGAACCCAGGTCATACAGAAGTTACGAGGGGTCCGATATCTCCAAGCAGGAGGCCGTGATCAGGATGCTCAAAACAAGGCAGGCCCGCATGGGGGATGTCTTCACCTCCGTGGAGGGCATCAGGGCCGTCGATATCGAGCATCCTGTTTTTTCACAGGACGGGCAATTCCTCGGCTCCGTCAGCATGCTGGTTAAACATGAACAGTTGCTTCAGGCCGCGGCGGCGCCCATCGAGAAGAAGCGGGAGGTAAAATGCTGGGTCATGCAGAAGGACGGCCTTATCATCTATGAAACCGATCCGACGCAGAGGGGGCTCAATCTGTTTAAGGACCCGCTCTACAAGGATTACCCGGAATTGATCGCCCTGGGCAAGCGGATCGTCAGAGAAAAGCAAGGGGCGGGATTCTACAGCTTCGTCATCCACGGAACAAAGAACGTCGTGAAGAAACAGGCTGTCTGGAGAACTGTTTCTTTCTTCAACAACGACTGGATCGTCGTCGCCTACAAGGAGATCAAATGATTATCACTGCTGATGCGCGTGAGGGAGGACAACTTATGAAGAGGATCGTCGGGCTCTCCCTGATCCTGAGTTTGATCTTTATGGCCGGCACTGCATTTGCGCTCCCCGCCGGCGCGGCAAAAACCGGCAGCCTGAAGATCTATACGGAGTCGTACCCGCCGCTGAACTATGCCCTGCAAGGCAAGGTCTCCGGCCTGGCAACCGACGTGGTGCGAGAACTGATAAAGAGAACTCGAACAGCTGCCAAGATACAACTGGCGACGTGGGAAGAAGGGTATAAGGCGGTTCTGGAGAAACCGAACGTGGCCCTGTTCTCCGTGGCCATGACGCCCGAGCGCAAGCCTCTCGTCCAGTGGGTCGGACCGATCGCCTTCCTGGATGCCAATCTGTACGCCCGGAAGGGCTCGAATTTAGGGATCGCACGCCTGGAAGACGCGAAGAAGATTGCGAAGATCGTCGTCGTCAAAGATTATTACACGGAGCAGACTCTGAAGAAAGAAGGGTTCGACAATCTCGAGACCGTCGCCACGGAGGAGATCGCCATCGGCAAATTGCTGCGCGGAGAGGCGCAATTGTTTCCCAGCAACAATATCACGATGCCCGCGCTCCTGAAGAAAGTGGGCGCCAAGACGGATGACGTGGAGAGCGTCCTGAATATCTCCACGAACATGGTCTATATCACCTTTTCGAAAGGCACCTCGCCCGAGCTCGTCGCTCTGTGGCAGAAGAAGCTCGACGATATGAAGAGGGACGGCACCTTCAAAAGGATCTACGCGAGGTGGCTTCCCGACGAGAAACCGCCCGAGATCATCCAGATGATGACCGAGGAATATCCCCCGATAACCTTCATGAAGGACGGACATGTCTCGGGATTCGTCACGGACAT
>JAQULV010000174.1 GCA_028718405.1 Smithellaceae bacterium | reverse complement strand
CCACCGCTCCGAACCTCTGGACTATGTTTTGAAAAACAAGACCGTCAAGATCTATCCCAATGAGCTCCTCGTCGGCAATTTCACCGCCAAGCGGTGCGCCGGCCAGATCTGGGAAGAGCACTACGGCGCCCTGTTCGCTTCGATCCTCCATCAGATCCACAGGCAGAAGCCGGTTGCGTTCCAGTGTACCTGGAAAGAGAGGATCAACTTCTTCTACCGGACGCTGCCCTTCTGGCTGGGACATTGCCTTTTGCTGAAGGTGTCCAATTCCATCCCCAAGTTCGTGCTCACCATCGCCCGTGCCTCGGAGAACGCATACGGGTTCAACAATAACATGGCCGCGATCGCTCATTTTACGATGAACTATGAGCGGATTGTGCAACTGGGGACCACGGGAATCATCAAGGAGATCGAGGCCGCGCGTAAAGGGAAGCCCGAGAGCGCTCAAGCCTTCTACGAAGGCGCCATCATCGGCCTGAAGGCTGTGGAGTCCTTTGCACAACGTTACGCCGACAAGCTCTCCAGCCTGGCCAAGGAGGAAAAGGACCCGCAGCGCCGCAAGGAGCTGGAAGAGATGGCCGCCATCTGCGCTTACGTGCCGAAGAACCCGGCCCGTACCTATCATGAAGCGCTCCAGAGCATGTTGTTCTTCCAGATCGGCGTTTGTACAGAGTCATACGAAAACGCCATCTCCCATGGCCGTCTCGATCAGGTGCTGTATCCCTACTACAAGAGGGACAAGGAAGCCGGCATCATCGATTACGAGAAGGCGAAGGAACTGCTCGCCCTCTTCATCCTCAAGATGGACGAGGTCATCCTCGTCAACGACGGCGACACCTATCTGCGCATCGGCAGGCTCTTCGAGACCATGTCCGTTGACCAGGCAGTGACTGCCGGAGGTCTCGGTCGTGACGGCAAGGACGCCACCAACGACCTCACCTACATGCTGCTCGATATCTGCGAGCTGCAGCCCTACGCCTGCAATATGACGGCGAGGATTCACAAGGACAGCCCCCAGGAATATCTGGACAGACTGGCCGAGGTCTACATCAATGGCGCTCCCATGCCGGCCCTGTACAATGACGACATCTATCTCCCGAGTTTGGCCAAGCACTACCCTGACATCCCCGCGGAGCATGCGAGGAATTACGCCGTCATCGGTTGCGTCGAACCCAACGTCAACGACGACCACTTCGGCAACACCGACTGCGCCAACGTGAACGTCACCATGCCGTTCCTGCAGGCATTAAGAGGCGATGAGAGAGATCTCTGGAACGTGGGACTGGCCGATCAGCTCGAAAAGATCATCACCAAGTTCTTCGAATACAACTGTCGGAGGGACAATAAGCCTTCCAAGTATATCCTGGCGAAATACATGGCCGCCCGCAATAGGTTCAAGAAGAAGAGAACCCCGGCGCCCAAACCGCCCAGGAACATGGATGAACTGCTCGCGCGTTACCAGGAGCGCTTGAATTTCATCACGAACTCGATCCTCTCCGACCACCAGGATATCGAAAAGGTGATTGCCGAGCACTTCACGACGCCCCTTTCCTCGACGCTCTTTCCGAATTGCGTCGTTAGCGGCAAGGACCTCTGCCACGGCGGCGCCAAGGTGAACAGCAGCGGCATTCAAGCGGTAGGAATCACGGATGTTGCGGATTCTTTGTTTGCCATTGACGAGGTGGTATTCAAAAAGAAGCAGTATTCGCTTCTCGACGTTATCAATGCCATCGACAACAACTTCGAGGGTGCCCGCAATCAGGAGATCAGGAAGGCCCTGCTGGCGGTCCCGAAATTCGGCCATGACGGATCGAGAGAGGCAGCCGCCTGGGTGAACAAGACCTTGGATATCTACTGCAAGGCACTGAAGTCGGTGCCGAACTGTTCGCGCAACGGCATCTACACCGCCGGCTACTACGCCCTGAACGTGAACGATTTGTACGGGGCAAAGACGCCCGCCCTGCCTTCGGGAAGACTGGCCGGCGTGTCGCTGGCGAACAGCGTTACGCCTCACTACGGCATGGAGCAGGCGGACCTTCTGTCCTCGCTCAACGCCGTCGCCGAGGCCGATTACGTCAACTATGCCCCCAACGGGACGACGGTTACGTTCACCATCGACTCGGCCCTCTTCCAGGGTAAGGAAGGCGTGAAGAACCTGGCCGGGATCTTCAGCACGTACTTCAATAAAGGCGGCATGCAGTTCCAGCCCAACGTCATCGACAAGCAGATTCTGCTCGATGCTTACGACCATCCGGAGAAATACCCGAACCTGCTGGTCCGCGTGGCCGGCTACTGTTCGTACTTCAACGACCTGTCCGACGATCTGAAGAAGATCATTATCAACAGGACCTGCTACAACTAGAGCTGGCTCTGGGTTTAGCTTAACACGAAACCGCCCCTGACCTTACGAGATCAGGGGCGGTTTTTTTATTGCGGATCGTCATACCTGCATCGAAATTGTCATGCCCGCCCCTGCTTTCGCAGGGGTAAACTGTGGCAGGTATCCAGGCGTTCGACGCGATCTTAACCTTGCAGGGCGGGGTCCCGTGGTTTCACGGTCAGAACGAGCAGGGAGACAAAGACCAAAAGAGACAGGATGAGATACCAGGCCCAACTGTAGGAGCCGGTGTGATCGTAGATGTAGCCGCAGAGGATGGGCCCCAGGCCTCCGCCCAGGCCCGCCGCGAAGAAGGTGAGCAGGCCGTACGATCTTCCCAGAACGTAACGCCCGAAGCGGTCCGCCAGCAGATAGGGCATCATGGGAGCCAGCGACCCGTAGCCGAAACCGTAGAGAACGGCATAGATGGTAAGCAGTCCCGCGGTGTCGGCATGGATCAAGGTGAACATCCCCAGGGCCATACAGGCGAACCCCAGGCACGCTGAGTATTTGGCGTCTTTCAGCCGGTCGCTCAGCCACCCGAAGAAGAACTTCCCGCCGATGCTCCCGACGCCGATCAATCCCAGCGACGACGCGGCGGCGATCTCGCCGATACGGTTGTCGATGGCGTAGGCCACCTGGTGGACGAAGGCGGCCATCTGGGCCATAATCCCCACGGTGAAGCAGAAGACCAGTATCCAGTAGCGTCTGTCTCCGAGGACGACACCCATCGATGTGATCGTGGGCATAACCGCCTTCGGCTCCGTCTTGCACTCCGGCGGCATGACCTCGCCGTCGGGCATGAGACCGTAGTCCTCGGGACGGGTCTTCCCCATGAAGATCTGCGAAAGGATGACGCCGATTAAGATCGTCGTGATCCCCAGAAAGGTAAAGCCGTCGCGCCAGCCGTAATTCTTGACGATGTAGCCCGAGAGCGGCGCCAGGATCATCGTCCCCACACCGATCCCCACTGAGGCGATACCGATGGCCATGCCCCTTTTTCTCACAAACCACTTGCCCACCGACGAGCTGCAGACGACGACACCCAGGCACGACGATCCCGCCCCGCAGAGAAGACCGTAGAAAAGGTAGAACTGCCAAGGCTCGCGGACAAATCGCACGAGCATCAGGCTGACACCGGCGACCGTCGCGCCGATCGTCATGATCCAGCGCGGCGCCATCCTGTCCAGCAGGCGGCCCGTGACGATACCGCCGACACCGTAGGCGAACACGGCCAGCGAGACGGCGACAGAGATCACCGAGCGCGACCAGCCGTACTCGGCGCCCATGGGCTTGAGGAAGACGCCGAAGCAGTAGCGGGCCCCATAGTTGATGCCTACAATAAAGAAGGCGCCGGCCACGACGTACCAGCCCCAGTATGCGTCCTTCTTTTGCAACTCTCCCTCCTTCGACAAAAAGACCCTCCGGGCTTTGCAACCGGGAAGGTCCCATCGGCCGGGCGACACTATGATGAAATTGCCCCTTTGTCAATGATTATGCGGGGTCTTTACGCGGGAGACGATCTGTGGTAGGAGATATTCGAGGTAAACAGAAAAAACTAATGACAGAAGCCGCCGTCAACCATACAGCCAGACCCGCCAATATCAGGAAACGTCGGACCCGCAACAGACCCCACAGAAGACCCAAACAGCACGAACATCCCCGAATGAAGCCGGAGATGGAACCGCAGCTCAAGAGTGTCTTCGCCAAGATCGGCCGGCCCGACGAGCGCCCCTTTCAGCCCGATCCTTTTCAGTTGCAGGCCCTGGAAGCCATCCAGCGCACCGACTGTCTCGTGATGGCGCCCACCGGCTCCGGTAAGACCTGGATCGCCCAGAAGGCCATCCAAGCCGTTTTTGAAAAGGGTGGCCGGGCCTGGTATGCCTCACCGCTCAAGGCGCTCACCAACGCCAAGTGGGTGGAGTTCGGCGTCCACTTCGACGAGGTCAACGTGGGGATCCTCACGGGCGACACGAAAGAGAACACCGAGGCCCCCATCATCGTGGGCACCACCGAGATCCTGAGAAACCAGCTCTACGACGCCATGCACCGGGGCGAAGACCTCAAGTGCGATTTGGTGATCTTAGACGAGGCCCATTACCTGGGCGACTACGACCGTGGCGTCGTTTGGGAGGAGATCATGATCTACCTCCCGCCCCGCGTTAATCTCCTGTTGCTTTCGGCTACCATCGGC
>JAQULV010000173.1 GCA_028718405.1 Smithellaceae bacterium | reverse complement strand
CCGTGCCGCCGCAGCCGGCATCCCGGCCCGTCGTGCCGGCATAAGGTGTTTCCCCATTGCTTCGCCAGTTCGTTCAAGGCCAACGTCATGGTTTGGCTGATCCCGATAATGAAATCATGGCTGGGATTCAGGATGCTCCATTTAAAGTTGTGGGCGGGCGAAGTTCCGTTCCTGTTCAGAATCTCCCGATTTTGCGAATCCAGCACCGACATACTCCAGTCGGCGGTTAGTTCCGTGGTCTCGCCGGTCACGACGACTACTTCCTGCATCAGGATCTGTCCGATGCTGAGATTGATCACCGCGTCGTACTGGCCCGGCTGCGGCAGATCTCTGAGGATCACGACCTCCTTGAACACCTGGGAGAACGTATCCGAGGCGATCTTCGACAGGTCGCGCTCCAGGAGCAATCCCCGGTCGCGGCATTCCGCCGTCATGTCTCTCGTATATTTCCCGCCCTGTCCGCGGTAGAAGAGGGTATATGCCATGGGGTCCTGGATAACGACGGCGACCTTAAGGGGCTTCACCTGGGCGGGGGAGATATTAAGGTTGGGCGTCTCAGGTTTGATGTCGAAGGGCGGCGACGGCAAAAACATACAGCCGAGCACCGAGAAGACGGCGGCAAACGCCAAGACACGGGCGAATCTTTTCATATGTTCCCTCCTTAGGGTTTCCATTCCAGATGGAACCCACGTCTTAGAAACGAAAGTATAGGGAAGCGGTTTTCAGGTGTCAACAGAAATGAAGATGAAGCTATTATCTCTTTAGGTTCCCATCCTGTTTCTTCATCCTTTGGCGGAGGTGAAGGGGAAGCAGGCTTCCCCGCCGCTTACGCTCTCCTTCCATATGGTGCCGCCGTGCCGGTTGACAGTGTGCCATGCAATCGTCGAGATGAAATTTGCACAACGAGGGCGAAAAAACCGTTCCGGCATGCGAGGTAGATATGTTCCTTATACTTACGGGCGAAGCGGTTATCCGCACCCTCATCCGGCCATAAGTTTGCGCAGTTCCGTGGCGTCGAAGACCAGTCTGATCGAGCTGATCTTGCCTTCTCCCAAGGTAAAGAACTCCGCCGTTCTTATCGTGCCCGTCGGGACCGCCATGTCGCAGTCATAGAGCAGCGCGGCCCCGTCTGCGGAATAAAAGTCCTGGATCAATGTGGCGCTGCGGAGCATCTTCTGGAACATCGTGAGCGCGGCGATAAAGTCGTCGGCGCGGCGGAAGGTGTCGATGCTTCCCTGAAAGTCCAAATCATCGGCCAGATAAAGGCGCGCCGTTTTCATATCCCCGGTAGTCCATGCCCGGTAGTAGTTCGTAACAGCCTGTTTGACGTCCATTATCATTTTCTCCTTTCCCTTTGCTGTCCTGTATTCTTACGATGAGTCGCAGTGCGAACATGAAAGCGTCGCTATGTTTGCGGGAGCCAGCATTGCGGATCGTCGGCGAAGATATCGGGTTTGCCTGCGGCCTGCGAACAGGCGTAGGCCACGGCCCGGCAGCCGCGACACGAAGGCCAGTAGAGACATTTTCCGCATTTCCCCTGGTAGCTGGAGCGGTGTCGCAGTTGCCAGAGCAGATCCGATGTGGACCATATCTCGCGCAGCGGCGTCTCGAGGACGTTTCCGATCTTGATTCCCATCCTCCGGCAGGGCATGACCGATCCGTCGCTTATGATCGTGATGCCGGAAAATCCGGCGCTGCAGCCGGAGAGCGCCAGACGGCAATCGGGTTTGGGCGGAGGGCCTGTGAGCACACGCAAAAGCGGATCCCCTGAGGCGATTTCGAACGAAGCGTCGGAGAGCTCGGGGATCATCGCAAAGGCCGAACGGATTTCTTCGGGGGCGAGCATATCGTTTTTGAGACCTTCTCCGGTACCGCAGGGGACCAGGCGGGAAAGCCCCATCGCTGAGAAGCCCGATTCGCGCGCGACAGCCGCCGTCTCCTTGATGACGCCGATATTCAGGCGCGAAAGGGTCATGTTGGCGCTGACGGTATTACCCGCTCGGGCGAGCAGGCGCGCCCCCAGAACCGCGGCCGCGAAGCTCCCTTCTCCCCGAATGCCGTCATGAACGGCGGGGGGGCCTTCGAGGCTGACCTGGATATCCATGATACGAAGCTCCGCAGCACGGGCGGCATCTTCCGCCGTGATCAAAGTGCCGTTGGTCAGGATCGCGACGCCGATGCCCTGTGCGCGGGCGTAGCTCACCGCATCCCACATTCCCCGATAGAGGAAGGGCTCGCCACCCGTGAAATGGATCGACGGGGAGAGGGCTATGTCGTACTCCTCTTCCCAGGCCCGGAACATCTCCGTCGCCCCGTCGATTGCCCTTTTCACATCACCTACCGACATCTCCCGAGGTCTGCGCCGCTGCTGGTAACAGTGACGGCAGCGGAGATTACAGCGCTCGGTCAGATGCCACTGAATAAAAAAATCAAAGGTCCTTGTTGCCCGACCGGCAACTATTTTCCTTTTCACTTCTTTCAGCTGTAGCAATGGTTTCCGGAATCAGCGGAGCGCATCAGCTCCCAGTACTGCTTCTCCTGATCCTTGGCACGTTTACTCAGCTCTTCCCTTTTTAAGGTTTTCATTCATGCACCTCCTTTCCTATGATTTCGGGCCTGGTTATATGCAACTTCGCCGGCTGTGCGGCAAAGTGACACACTCCTTACGTCATGGGCGGGTCGCCTTCCTCCGCAGGGCGACCCGTGCCGGTCCGCCGTCACTGCCCAGGATTTTCAAGGGGAGGCAGACCATGTCGTAACGGCCGGCGGCAACATCCGTGAGATCGAGGCCCTCGACGATGACAACCCCCGCGGAAAGCAGGAATCTGTGGACCTCGCTTCCATCCTTCTTGTAGCCGCCGACCGAGAGATAATCGATACCTAAAAGCCGGATGCCGTGGGAGACAAGAAACGCCGCCGCCTGCGCGGAGAGATAGACGAAGTCTTCGGTGAAGACCGCGCGATGCAGCAGGGCGTCTTCGGAGTTGCGGGTGCGCAGCAGCAACCGCTCGCCCTTTCTTATTCCCAGGGAGACCAGATCATCCTTGGTGATTTCGTTCTTCGCCTCCAGGGAAACGACGCGCGCCGGGCCGATCAGGGCCGTAAAGGGGATCTCCTCGACGCCAGCGCCTCCTCTCAGAAAATGGATCGGAGCATCGATATGGGTTCCCGAATGGGCGCCCATCTGGATCCGGGAGAGGTTGGAGCCGTCGCCATGATCCAGGTCATGTACGCGCTCGATATCGAAAGGCGGATCGCCCGGCCAGTGCGGCATGCCGTTTTTCAAACTGAGGGTAGCATCGATCCAACGGGTCTCCATCATAGGTGTGTCTTTATCCTCCTTGAGATTTCCGCCCGCAGCGGGATGTCATTTTCGCTTGAGACAACGCAAACCTTTCGCTCCGGCGACGATCACCTCCGTTGCCATGCCGATGAACAAACCGTGGGCCACGATGCCGGCTCTTTTTTCCAGACGCCGGGCAAGTGTGGCGGGATGAGAGATCGTCTCGAATTTCGCGTCGAGGATGAGGTTTCCCTGATCTGTTTTGAAAAGACGGCCGGCGTCGTTTCTCCTTGCCGTAGGCTTGGCCCCGAGCTCCTCGAGAAAAGAAAACTGTGTCTCCCAACCGAAAGGGGCGACCTCGCATGGTACCGGTGCGCTCATACCCAGGACCGGTGAGAGTTTTCCCTCGTCCACGACGATCACCTCGCGAACGCTGGCGGCGGCGACGATCTTTTCGCGCATCATCGCTCCGCCCCTCCCCTTGATGAGGTTGAGAGCGGGATCAACCTCGTCGGCTCCATCGATCGTGAGATCGATCCGGGGATGAGAGTTCAAACTCGTCAGCGGAATACCCATCTCGCGTGCCGAACGTGCCACCTCGCGGGAGCAGGGAATCCCCACGACGTTCCGGAGCTTCCCAGATCTTATCAACGCGGCGATTCGCTGTAGAGCAAAGAAGGCCGTGCTTCCGTGGCCCAGTCCCAGAACCATGCCGGATTCAACAAATCCTGCGGCGTGATGCGCCGCCTGCCGTTTCAAGGTGTCTTGCGTGCTCATGTCTGCGTCCTCGAATCGATCTCAGTGTAGGGCATATCGACGGGCACCGCTTTAAAGGGAAGGGTGGAAGCCCGCGACACGATTTGCGAGGTCGACGTGCTCTGATCGTGGGGCATCATCGGCAGTTGGTCCACGCAGATGAGGAGCATCACGATAAGCATGAAGAAATTCGTCTTCCTAAAGACGCCAAACGCCAATCCGGGTCGGCGTAGCGGTTCCGAGCCGATGACGACGATCCAGAGCGAGCAGGCGATAAGGGCGACCTTGACGATCGGCGAGGAGATAAGATCGCCCGTGATCAGGAGCTGGAGACTCACGGCTGTGGCGAAGAGCCAGTGAAAGGTCAACCGGTCGAGCTGCGTCGGGCCGAAGACGGCGGTGAGCGATGGGAGCCCCGCCTGCGCGTATTGCGGTCCGTATACCCTGGCGTGGGTGAAGAAATGGGGGACCTGCCACATGAAGAAGAAAAAGCACAGCACCGCCAAGCTGAGATGAAGAATCTCGCCGCCGC
>JAQULV010000172.1 GCA_028718405.1 Smithellaceae bacterium | reverse complement strand
GTATGGTCGAATCCGGCCGCAATCGCAGTCATATCGGTGAGACCGGAAACCTGCGCAGGAGTGCTGCTCTGGGTTGTGGTGCCATTGCCCAACTGACCGCTGCTGTTGTTTCCCCAGGTCCAGATGGTGTTGTCATTTTTAAGATAGACCGTGTGCAGCGTCGAGGCCACCTTGCCTGCCCCGGCACCGCTGAAGTTGAAGCCGATGGCGTCCACCCCGTCGAGGTAGACGGCGCGGCTCGGCGGACTGAAGCTGTAACCGGTAAGTGTTGGGGTGAGCGTATATATGCCGATGGAAACGTCGCTGAAGGCATAGTTGCCGTTGCCGTCGGTGGTCGTCGTCTGCAGGGTGTCGCCGGAGAGCGTCACGGTGACGCCGGGAAGCGCGGCACCCCCGGACGTGATCTGGCCTGATATCGAGTAAGTTGGTCTGCTGCAAGCCAGAAGGGTTATGGCCAGAAGACCCAACAGGAGCAAAGGCTGCAGGTATTTAATATGTCTGGCTCCGGCGCTTGGTTTCATCGACGAATATCTCCTTGCGAGTTGTCCCGGCGCCGCGCGACATGCCGCCGTTGGGCCGGTGGTGCAAAGCTTAATATATGCGGCCGGGATCCAGGGGATCCGGTACCGCGGAACAATGAGCGGAATCTTGCATAAGAGCCGGCGTTTGTCAATGTATCCTTTCCAGCGATGCACCCACGGGAACTTCGTGCCTCCGGCCCAATGTCTTCGCTCTCCAAGCAGGACACCAAGGCGGATAAAAATGCTTCACGTGCCGTTGTTGATTTCGAGGAGCTCGTTCCAGCCTATCTTGGGGAAGGTTTCCCGCAGCGGGTGGTCGCCGTCCACGAGGTGATAATCGAGACCGTCAAAGACAGCAGAGGCGACCTTGTATACGGGAGTTGGCGGTACGACGTCGTCCTGGCGTGCGTGATAAAGGACGGTCGGTATCTGCAGACGACATTTCCTGTAAGGAATGAATTCAGGAAGGTGCAACGCCGGGGCCAGAAGGATAAGCCTTCGGACCTTTTCCTTATGCAGGCAGGCGAAGGCTGCGGCCATAACCCCCCCGTAGCTGGAGCCGATCAGGATTAAATCGCTGCGACGGTCAAGTATCTTTTCCAACTTAGCCATCCTTTCCTCAAAAGGACCGCGGTAGTTCGCAATGATCATTCCCTGGTAGTGCCTGCGAAAGTATCTCCCCTTGGTGCCCCGGGCCGTGCTCTCCAGCCCGTGAATGAAAACCCTGAGCGGCTCCTTTTTTTTCACTCTCCGGCTCCCTCCTGTTTTGCGTTGATTTCACTATGCCAGTATGTTAGGAACGCCGCAAGGAGAATCGATATGTCGAAAATCGTCCCGTTCAGGGCCTTGAGACCGAAGAAGGAATTCGCTCCGGCAGTGGCGTCTTTTCCCTACGACGTGATGAACCTGGAAGAGGCCAAACGGATGGCGGCGGACAACCGCCTTTCCTTCCTCCATGTGGAACGATCAGAAGTGGATGTGCCTCCCGAGGCCGGTTACGAAAGCGATCTTGTTTACGAGACGGCCCGGGACAACCTGCGTCGCTTCGCAAAGGAGGGCATACTCTTTCAGGATCGAAGACCTTGTTTTTACGTCTATCGACAGATCATGGAAGGCCGTGAGCAGTATGGAATCGTGGCTTGCATTAGCGCCGCGGAGTACGAGCGGGGCCTCATCAAGAAGCACGAGTTGACGCGGGCGGACAAGGAGCGGGACCGCATCAGGCATGTGGATACCGTAGGTGCCCAGACGGGCCCGGTATTCATTGCCTATCATGCGCGACCGGATATCAACAGCCTCGTGGCTGCGACCTGTCAACAAAAGCCGGAGTATGATTTCGTCGCCGCCGATGGTATTGCCCACACAGTGTGGGTGATCGCTGAAGAAGAAGTGATAAACCAGTTGATCGAGAGCTTCGGGAAAGTGGAGGCTCTCTATATTGCCGACGGTCATCATCGGGCAGCCGCGGGTGCGGCCGTGGCTAAAAAGAGAAGAGAGGCGAACGGGAGACAAACAGGGGATGAGGAATACAACTATATCCTGGCCGTTCTGTTTCCCCACGATCAGCTGCATATCATGGATTACAATCGGGCCGTGAAAGACCTCCACGGTCTTTCGCGTGCCGAGTTTCTTGGAAAGGTGAGAGTGCCTTTCCGCTGCGAGAAAGGATTCGCGCAACGATCGCCGTCTCGACTCCATGAATTCGGGATGTACTTGGAAGGCCTCTGGTACAGGTTGGAGGCCACTGCCCCGATCTACGAGGGTCGCGACGCGGTGGAGAGCCTTGACGTTTCAATCTTGCAGCGCCATGTCCTAGGACCGCTGCTGGGCATCGGCGATCCCAGAACGGACAAGAGGATCGAGTTCATCGGCGGCATCCGCGGTATGGCCGAGTTGGAGAAACTCGTCGATCAGGAAGGCTTCGCCATCGCCTTCTCCCTTTATCCGACCGACTTGGAACAACTCATGGCCGTGGCCGACCAGGGTCTGATCATGCCGCCCAAGTCGACTTGGTTCGAACCGAAGTTGCGTAGCGGCCTTTTCGTCCATCTGATCGATTAACTTCCAGATGAGCGGGGGGATATATGGATGAGGTTGTAGGCGGGGAAGACGAGACCGTAGACGATCTTCTCGGCGGTAGGCTGAAGATCATCCAGAAGAGAAGAGGCTACCGATTTTCCCTCGATGCCCTTTTGCTCGCCCATTTTGTGCGTCTGCGGAAGAAGGACCGGGTTATCGATCTTGGTACCGGCAGCGGCGTCATCGCTCTGATCTTGGCCGAGAGGTCGGACTATCCTCGAATCGTCGGCGTCGATATCCAGGGAGAGTTGGTGGATATGGCCCTCCGTAGTGTCGCTGCCAATGACCTCTCCGACCGGGTAAAGATCGTTTTAGGCGATGTCAGACAGGCTGAGACACTCTTCCCCTCTTCGTCTTTCGACGCGGCTGTCTTCAACCCTCCTTACCGGCGGCTGAGAAGCGGCCGTCTCAATCCTGAACCACAGAAAGCCGGGGCGCGTCATGAGGTTTCCGGCTCTCTCTCCGATTTTCTTGCGGCGGCGGTGCATCTCCTAGACAAACGTGGTCGCGTTTTCATCATCTACCCGGCGACAAGAACGGCGACACTCATTACCACGATGAGAAAGGCGGGCTTCGAACCGAAGAGGCTCCGGATGGTCCATTCACATGCAGCGGAGGCGGCGGAGTTCGTTCTTGCCGAGGGCCGCAAGGGGGCAGGGGAAGAGGTGGAGATAATGGCGCCCCTTTTTATTTACGGCGACGACGGCGGGGAATATACACAGGCGATGAAAGAGATATTCAACGACCTTTCCCGGTGTCCTCCATAGCTCTTCTCCTCGTCATCTCGCGCGTCATGGCCTGACGCAGGATCTGCTTCAGTTCCGGATCAGGGAGTTCGGCGAGACACCTCTCTATGGTGCGTTTGTCTTTATCACGCAGTTTCTCCGAGCGGAAGGCACTTTCTTTAGCGGTGGGGATAACGATGGCGCCTATGGAAAAGCGTACGGAGGTGATCGCGTCTGTTCCCGAAAGGTCATTGAACTTGGTTACGATGTCATCTTTTAGGAATTGCAGCTGGTGCAGCCAGGGCGGCGACGACACCTGGACGAACAGGACCTTCCTTCTGATCCGTTCCGGGAGGGTCTGAGCCGCAATCTTCGGCCCGACGACCTTCCGCCACAGGGCCTGAAGCTTTTGGTCTTCGATCGGCACGGCAATGTGACGCTTCTTCAGGATGACTTCCAGGATGTCACCGACGTGCTGCATCTTCTGTTGTCGCTCTCTTCGGGGCATGGACAGAATCTCTCATAAATCGAATTGACGGTCAAGGAGGTAAGAGATCGATGGGTATTGCAGAGATGATCGAAGAAATCAAGAAACATCCCCGTTATCACGAGGTAGGCATGATCCTTTGCCACAACGGCGTTGTCCGCGGGACTTCTCGTGACGGGAAGGCAGTCTCCGAACTGACGGTTAACGTTGATGAGGAGAGACTCACCGAGATCATTCAAGAAACAAAGGCGAGGCCGGGGATCGTGGAGGTCCTCGTCGAGGTGAAGACGGGGAAACTTAAAGTGGGAGACGATGTCATGTACTGTGTCGTGGCCGGGGACATAAGGGAAAACGTCTTTCCCGCTCTCAAGGATACGGTCAACGCCATCAAACGTGATGTGACTAAAAAGGTGGAAAGATGAGCTAAGCGGGAAGTGTAGGTGATGAATGCAGCAGCTATCCAACCGGTTCCCCGTGGCATATTCCATTTATGCTGTGCGGCCGTTTAATCAAGATCCCACGCCCTTCTGAGATGATCGCCCGGTTGGTCTGAAATAGGTATTGACGTCCAAACCGCCGCGCCAGGTGGCGCGGCAACAGTAGACCCATCCTCGTTATCAGCGATGTGATCCCAATATTTTCTCTCCCGTAAAAAATCCTTGACAAATCATTTCTTATGTTGTTAGTGAGGACTAACTAACAACATAAGGGATACCTCATGGGACACCGTATCAGCGCCTCCGAGCGGAAAGATCAGATCATCACGACTGCCTCC
>JAQULV010000171.1 GCA_028718405.1 Smithellaceae bacterium | reverse complement strand
TGGCGGCCCTGGCGGCTTCGATGATCTCGGCGTCGGTCCTGGTTACATCGCCGTAGGCGATGTTTCTCTTGACTGCGTCGTTGAAGAGAATCGTCTGCTGGGTAACGATGCCGATCTGGGCGCGCAGCGATGCGATAGTGACGTCGCGGATGTCGTGACCGTCGATCGTGATCCGGCCGCCGGCGACATCGTAGAAACGGGGGATCAGGTTCACCAGGGTCGACTTCCCCCCGCCGCTCATGCCCACAAAAGCGACCGCTTCGCCCGCCCTGATCTTGAGATTGATGTTGTGCAGGACGATCTGCTTTTCATAGGCAAAACTGACATCCTGAAGTTCGATCGCTTGCGAGATTTTCGGCAGCGCGACGGCGCCGTCTTTGTCTTTGATATCGGGCTCCAGATCGATAACGGAAAAGACCCGCTCGGCCGCGGCGATCCCCTGCTGAATCGTGTTGTTCACGTTGGTCAGCCTTTTGATGGGCTCGTAGAGCATGAGCAGGGCGGTCATGAAGGAAAAGAAGGTCCCCGGCGTTGAATATCCGTGGAGGACCCGGTATCCGCCGTAAAAGATGATCGCGGCCATCGCGATACCGCCCAGGAATTCCATGAGCGGCGAGGAGATGGCGCTGATCGAAACGGATTTCATGGTGAGGCCGAAGAGCTTCTCGTTTTCCTTGGCAAAGCGTTCGTTCTCGTATTCCTCGCGGCTGAAGGCCTTCACAATCCTTGTGCCGGAGATCGTCTCCTGCAGGAGCGTCGTCAGCGATCCGATCGTCACCTGGGTGCGGGTTGCCACCGTCCGCATCTTCTCGCCGAATTTGGCGATGGGGTAAATCGTCGCCGGAAATACCACCATGGCGATGATGGCCAACTGCCAATCCTGGTAGAAGACGACGAAAAGCAAACCCACCATGGTGAAGCTGTCCTTCATGAGGCTCGTCACCGCTTCGGAGACGGCTCCCTGGATGAAGGTTACGTCGTTCGTGATCCTGGACATCAAAACGCCCGTCGGATTCTTCGTAAAGAAAGACAGCGACTGCATCTGGATTCTGCGGTAAAGGGCGTTTCTGAGATCGGCGATGATCCGTTGGCCGATGAAGCTCATCAGCACGGTTTGGCCATAGGTGCTCAGCCCCTTGACCAGGAAGATACCCATAATGGCCAGCGGTATCCACGTGAGCATCTGAGAGTCCTTACTGATGAAGATGTCGTCCAACGCCGGTTTGACGAGAAAGGCGAGCGACGACTGCGTCGCCCCCACAACCAGCATGCAGATGAGGGCCAGCCCGAATCTGCCCAGGTGCGGCTTGGTGAGTTTCAGAAGTCTTAGGAAGATATTCACATTCGATCCCTGTTCTATTGCCGCAGGCCCATCATCTCGCAGGCGATGAGCGCGGTTCTTTCCGCCGCTCCCGGCGTTCCCAGTTTGTCCCTCGTTTCGGCAAGCGACTCTTCCATCCGGGTCCGCTTGCCCTCATCGATCAGGATGCCCAGGATCTCGCTCGCGATCCGCTCGGGATTGGCGTCTTTCTGGATGAGCTCGGGGACTACGGTCTTGCCGGCGATGATATTGGCGAGCCCTATGTGGTCCACGCTGATAAACATCCTGCCGATCAGATACGACAGCGGCGAGATCCGATAAACGATTACCATCGGCGTCCCCAGAAGGGCCGTCTCCAGCGTCGCCGTGCCCGAGGCCACCATAACGCAGTCGCAGGCGCTGATTACGTCGTAGGCCGCGTGTCTCACGATCGAAACCGGTATTCCGCTCTTCTTCACAATGCCGTCCACGAGGCAGGGCTGCAATGTATCGGCTATGGGCAGCATGAACCTCACCGCCGGCAACCAATTCCGCAGAAGTGTTGCGGCTGCCAGCATATCGGGAAGAAGCGCATCGACCTCCGAGGGTCTGCTTCCGGGAAGGATCCCGATCACCGGTCCCCCTTCTTCAACCCGAAGCCGCTGGCGCGCTTCGTTGCGACTGTAATTTTCCTGCATCGCATCGAGCAGCGGATGACCCACAAAGGTGACGGCAACGCCCTCGCGCCGGTAGAACTCCTCCTCGAAGGGAAGAATGACGGCCATCCGATCGACAAATCGCTTGATCTTGGCAATGCGCCCTTTGCGCCAGGCCCAAACCTGGGGACTGATGTAATAGAGAACCTTGATGCCGTGCGCCTTTGCCGCTTTTGCCAAAGGCAGGTTAAAATCCGGGTAATCCAGAAGGATCACCAGATCGGGCGGCTCTTCCCGCAGTGAGCTCTTGAGCTTCTTCATCACCCCCATAAGGAGCGGCAGCTTCGAGATCACCTCCGTCAGCCCGACGACGGCGAGAGCGGCGCAGTCGGCCACGAGCTCCACCCCAGCCGCCTTCATCCTGTTCCCCCCGAGGCCGTAAAAGGAAACCTCCGGAGCGGCCCGCTTGATCGCCGCCACCAGGTTCGCGCCGTGCAGATCACCCGAGGCCTCGCCGGCGACGATCATGATCCTTTTCATCTTCCCGCCCGGGACTTCGTCTCCGTGCCGGGAAGGAACGTCTTCTTCACGCATGGTTGATCGCATCACTGATCATGAGGATCTCCTCGGCCGTGAGTTCCGGGAACATGGGAAGAGAGAGCACTTGCGCGGCGCAGGCCTCGGCATGGGGAAGGACGATGTCCGACATACCCCCGAAGGCCTCCTGCCTGTGCAGGGGCACGGGATAGTAGACGGCCGACGCGATGCCTTTCTCCTGCAGGACCTGCTGGAGACGGTCCCGGTTCTTTACCTTCAAGGTAAACTGATGATAGACGTGACGGCAGCCTTCCGCCTCGACGGGCAATACGACATCGGCGGCTTTGATGGCGGCGCAGTAGGCGCGGGCGTTGGCCCTTCGCCCCTCGTTGTAGGCATCGATCCTTTTCAGTTTTACACGGATGATGGCCGCCTGGATCTCATCCAGCCGGCTGTTGTAGCCGATCATCTTATGGTAGTACCTCTTCTCGCTCCCGTGGTTGCGCAGTATGCGGATCGTCGCGGCGAGCTGCTCATCTTTTGTAATGATCATACCGCCGTCGCCGTAGCCGGCCAGGTTCTTGCTGGGAAAGAAGCTGAAGGCCCCGCAGTCCCCCATGGTTCCTATCTTGCGTCCCTTGTAGACGGCGCCGAAGGCCTGGGCGCAGTCCTCGATGATCTTGAGGTTGTAACGGGCCGCCAACTCCAGCAGCGGATCCATATCGGCGGGATGACCGAACAGATGCACCGGAACGATGGCCTTCGTTTTCTTCGTTATCTTCGCTTCGACCAGCGCCGGGTCCATATTGAAGGTATCGGGACGGATGTCGATGAAGACAGGTTTCGCCTTGAGTAGCGATGCCACCTCCGCGGTGGCGATGAAGGTAAAGGGTGTCGTGATGACCTCGTCGCCCTCGCCCACCCCGCAGGCGTTCAGGGCCAAAAGCAAGGCATCGGTACCGCTCGCCACCCCGATTGCGCAAGGAACGCCGTGATAGGCGGCTACCTCTTCTTCCAGCGCCGTCACGTTGGGACCTAAGATGAACTGGGCCCCGGTCAGGACATCGCCTACCGCCGCGTCGATCTCGGCCTTTATCGTCCGGTACTGTCTTTTCAGATCAACCATCGGGATCATGGCATGGTCTCCTTAGTCTCTCGCATCTTATCCACGATCCGGCAGGCCAGGGCCAGCGCGCGTCTGCCGTCTTCTCCGGAGACAACGGGCCGGGTTCTTCCGGAGACGGAAGCGAGGAAGGATTTGATTTCTTCTTCCAGCGGGTCGTGTTTCGGAATCTCGACCTTATTCTCCCTGATCTCCAGCTGTCCGTTCTCGGCCTTCTTCCTGGAGATGGACAGGAGCTCGCGCTTGCCGTAATCGACGGCGTGATAACCATCGCCGCCGAAGAAACGAATCTTCTGCATAGTTTTCCCCGTTACCCGACTGGCCGTGATGTTGGCGACGCAGCCGTTTTCGAACGTGAGCCTGACGTTGGCGATATCGACCTTATCGGAGAGAACGGGAATGCCCACGGCCTCCAGATTGGTGAGCGGCGAGGCGACGAATTTCAGGATGATGTCCAGATCGTGGATCATCAGGTCCAGCACCACATCCACATCGGTGCCCCGCTCGAAGAAGGGATGGAGCCGGTGGGTCTCGATGAAACGCGGGCCGTCCATAACCTGGCCCAGGGAGATAATTGCCGGGTTGAACCTCTCGACGAAACCGATCTGCAAGATGAGCTGTTTCGCCGCCGCCAGCGCGATCAGTTCGTCGGCCTCCTCCAGTGTCTTCGTGATGGGCTTCTCCAGAAGGACATCAACCCCGGCGGCCAGGAAATCCTTGGCCACGATGTGATGGTATTCGGTAGGTACGGCGATGCTTACGGCGTCCACGAGTCCCAGCAGTTTTTTGTGATCGGTGAAGCCCGGACATCCGGCGGCCGCAGCCGCCTTGGCGGCCCGCTCCGCGATGGTATCGGAAACGCCCTTCACCGTCACGCCTTGCTGTTTAATATATTTTTGCAGGTGGTAGCCCCCAGATGGCCCATCCCCACCACGCCGACCCTGATCTCTTTCATAGGCTGGATTATCTACCCCCCGCAATCATCTG
>JAQULV010000170.1 GCA_028718405.1 Smithellaceae bacterium | reverse complement strand
GGAAAACAAAGGCTTCGATTTCTTCGTCCTCACCGACCATGAGAACGTCGGCGCCTGGACGGACCCCGGCTACCGTTCTAACAAGATGACTCTTCTGTACGGCGTGGAATGGAGCAACGGCGGTCATGCCAACATCTGGTCCAACCTGCCCTTCGACTGGTCGGCGATCGCGCCGACGGTGAACGCCGACGGCGGCGCCAAGGCCGCCATCGACACCGCCCATGCCCTGCGCCAGCCCGGTCAGGAGGTCCTCTTCTCCATCAACCATCCGAAGACGAGCATCGCCTGCAGCGGCTGCGAATGGACTTACAGCTTCGAGGACAGCGTCATGGCCGACTGCATGGAGATCTGGAACGCGGGCTACATCTGGCCGAATACCAACTTCTTAACCGTCACGCAAACGATCAACGAATACCTGGGTCGGGGAAAGAAAATTTCTCTGGTCGGAGGAAGCGACAGCCATATCCACAACGCCGCGATGCCGCTGGGCAGCACCGATCCCGCGGCCTATGAGAACTATGTCCAGACCTACTACCACGACCTTGGTATGCCCACGACCTGGGTCTACGCCAAATCTAAAGGGGCCACCGACATCCTGGACGGCATCAGGCGCGGACATGTCTGCATCACGCATTCCTGGACGGGACCGCAGATCCAGCTCTGGGCCGATCCCGACTATGTGGACGGCGGCCAGCAAACCTACGAGATTCTCATGGGTGATGCGCTCCCCGCTTCCTCGCTGGGGAAGGAGGTCCGTTTCCGGGTGCGGGTCTTCGACGCGAAAATGACGGATCTGACGGCCGGCGCTTCGGCCGTGGTCGTGATGAAGAACGGCCAGCCTCTCACGGAAACGGTATCGCTCTCGGAAGACTACGTCTTCGATTTTACCGATACGCCTGTCAAGGGTGATTACTATTACGTGGAATTGAAACAACCGGATTTGGTCTCCGCGCTGCCCGGAGAGATTGCCCAATTCGGGATCCTCTCGGCCATCACCAACCCGATCTATACCTGGTAGCAAAATAAAGAAGGGGGCGGAGAGAAATCCGCCCCCTTCTTCGACCTTCGGCTTTTCCGCCGGCAATTATTCCGTCAACATTTGTAAGGATAGAAATGATTGTAGCAGTAGCCCTTGGGATCGCTCTGCCCCATCTCGACGTCGATCAGGCACTGACCGATCATCTCCTTCGATACATCCTCGTAGTCGGGGCGGGCCTCCTCTTCCTTCTTGCAGGTCATGCAGATCGCCTCGTGATCATAGCAGGACAGGATCCGCTCGTCTCCGGGTCGCAGGCTTCTGTGGCACCTCGTGCATTCAATGGCGCACAGAATCGAATCTTTCCAGAACACATCCATTGTCATTGTCCTCCTTCTCTGTTCCGACCGCCGCCCCAGAGGGCCAAGCACTTCTCTTCCCCTTTCCGGGGAAGCCTCACCACTTGCTTCATATTTTATTACACCCTTCCAATTTTTCCAGATAATTTTCCCGGCAGGGGGGCACCGAAGGCTTAATCGGCCGGGCTTTTTTTGCAGAAAACATCTTGACGGGATAGGTCATCTATACTAAGCAAAATGCAGGGGGGGTAGGAGAGCTGGTTCCCATTCTTTCTCCATACCCAAAGACAAATTTCTCACAGATCTTTGAATGTGCGGACGCAGCCCGGCATCTCGTCGCGGCTTTTTATCCGTACATGGGCTTTCCGTCGTAAAGTCTGGATCTTGGTTGCCAAGCAGGGGGGTGGAGCATGGTTCTGCGTAATCAGCGGCAAGGGGTCGTCGGAGCGACAAGGGTAGCACTTCTTTTTGCATTATTATTCTTCCTCGGACTGGTGGCGCCGCCGACGGCGCCGGCGGCCAAGCCGGGTGATCTGATCAAGAGCAGGATCAAGGAACTCACGGCCACCCTGCAGTCCATCTCGCAGGCAAGCCCGGGCGGCGGTCAAACCTCCCAAGGCGGAGGAACCACGGCCAAGACGGCCGCCATACCCGTTACTGTCTCCGAGGTGCCCAATGCGATTCTCCAAGACGGTTTTGTCCGGGAGAAGACCTACGGCAAATCCTACCTGGCAAAATTGGAACATCCCGGAGCCGCCTACCGCAACGAAAAACGCATCCTGTACCTCGAGGCCGATCCCGCCAATACCTCGCAGTCCGACGGCTACCAGCGCGGCTATGCCCACGGCTTTCTCTGTGCGGAGTCGGTTTACAACATGACCCACGCCTTCCTGGACAAGATCCTCTTCGATGAATTCGGCGGCCTGCCGCTGAGCGGCTCCCAGTTTCCCGTTATCTGGCCCACGGCCCTGAAGCTCCTGGAGCAGGCGGTGCTGGCACAGCAGTACACGATTCCCCAGGAGTACTTGGACGAGATGCGCGGCGTGGCCGACGGCGCCACGGCCGTTCTCTCCAAGGACGGACGTGACGTCAAATACGAAGACGTCCTGATGATCAACGCCGGCTTCGATTTTCTCTTGGGCACCACCATCTACCAGGGAGGAAGCCTGGCCTGCAACGCCTTTTCCGTCTTCGGAGCCGGGACGACCGACGGCCGACTTTTCCACGGCCGCGATTTCATGTTTGCCACCGGCGGTGACATCTTCTCCAACGAGGCATTGATCATCATTCAGAAGCCCAAGGACGGCATCCCCTTTGCCGCCTTCGCGGCCCCGGTCTTCGTCGGGAGCCCCACCGTCCTGAACATGAAGGGGATAAGCTGCAACATGGATATGGTCCCGAGCCGCCAGAACCGCGCCTTGGCCAGCGGCATGGGCACGATGCTTATCTGCCGCCACGTCGCCGAACGTGCGGCGAGTCTCTACGAAGGGATCGACATCATCCGCAATACGCCCCGCGGTACTTCGTGGCTATACATGTTGGCCGACGCCAACATCCCCGATGCGGCGGTCCTCGAAACGGTGGCCGACAAACAGATCGCCGGCGGCAGCGACTTGCTGACGATCCTGGGCGGCACGATACCGGGGCTGGAAAGCATCCTCGTCGGCATCGATGATCTCTATCCCGGGGAACTGCTGGCCGGCACGGCCAGTATCGTGGACGGCGCGGGCGATCTCGTCGAATGGCCCCTGGATTTCGCGGGCCTCCATCCCGAAAAGGGCGTCGCGATGAGATCCTCGACCTACAAAGACCCGGCGGGCTTTGAGAATTATTATATCGCCTTCCCCGCCCCCGATCCGCTGCTCGCCTTCACCAAGGGGAAGGGCGACGGCAAGACGGACCTTTACGCGTTCCCGCTGCAGAAGGAAGACAAGGACGGCCTGGTCGCCGTTACGAACCACTACATCCTTCCCAATATGAACCTCTCCCAGGCGGGCATCCTCTACCATACCGCCGACACCTTCGCCGGCGGCGGCCGCGAGTCGGAATGGCGCTACAACACGATGGTTGATCTCATCTTGGGGAAGTACGGTGCGATCGACGCCCACACGGCGATGTACCTGATCGACTTTCTGAACCCCCGAGAGCAGACGGCCGCCAGCAGCTTCTACGGCACCGACCAGACCCAGTCCGTCAAGGGCCACCACGTCGTCATGGACGGCAGGACCTTCGACGTCTGGTCACTCCACGGTTATTACGACGAGCCCTGGATGTACCTGAACCTGAAGGACATCATAGAACATCCCATTACCACACCGGCCAATCAGCCTCCCGTAGCGGAAGCGGGTGCCGATAAAACGGCTCTGACCGGCCAGAGCGTGGCCTTCGACGGTTCCGCCTCGCAGGATCCCGATGGGACTATAACTTCTTACCGTTGGGATTTCGGCGACGGCACCGGCGTCGACGGGGACCAGGCGTCGCACAACTACGGCGCCGCGGGCAGCTTCACGGCGGCACTCACCGTAACCGACGACAAGGGGGCAACCGCCAGCGACACGTGTGTGGTCACCGTCACGGCACCGCCTGCATTGACGACGATCTCGCAGAAGGACGTCTTGATCCCGATGGCGGACGGCACACTCCTGGCCGCCGACATCTACCGCCCCGATACGCAGGACAGATACCCGGCGATCCTTACCATGACGCCCTACCGGAAAGACGTTATGGCCCCGGCCCTGGCCTACAATACCAACTTCGCGCCGCAAGGCTACGCCGTGGTCTACGTGGATGTGAGAGGCACCGGCAATTCCACGGGCGACTGGGCCTCCTTCGGCGACATCGAAGGTCAGGACGGCGCCGCGGTCGTCGAGTGGATCGCCAGTCAGCCATGGTGCGACGGTAACGTGGGAATGTTGGGTCCTTCCTATATGGGAATCATCCAGCTGTTTACCGCCGGCAAGCAGCCGCCCCACCTGAAGGCGATCTTTCCGATTGTCGCCATGAGCAACGCCTACAAGGACATCGTCTGGCAGGGAGGAAATCTCGATGCGGAGTTCATCCCCGCTTGGCTCGGTCTCGTTGTGGCCATGGGGTTGGTGCCGCCTGAGTATACGGTGAACGACCCGGCGACGGCGATCCTCGCCATCAGTCAGCACATCACCCACGTCCCCGAAATCGGGATGTGGATCCTCAATAACTGCGAGTACGGAGAGACCGGCGATAACTTTTACTGGGAGAGGGCGCCCCAGCGGGTTTGGGACAAGATCAACGTCCCCATGTACGCCACCGCCGGCTGGTTC
>JAQULV010000169.1 GCA_028718405.1 Smithellaceae bacterium | reverse complement strand
GACGTCCCCCCGGATCAACGCGCCGTAGCGGTTGGTGTAGGTTACAGGAATCTGGATACCGCGCTTGCCCGCCCACGTGGAGCGGTAGGGGTTACCGGCGTTCCAACCGGGAACCAGCGCCCCCGGGCTCAAGGCGAGGCGGGTTGGAGTTGCTGCCTGGGCCAGAAGCTGTGCGGCCCATTCCGTGCCCAGGACCTGCGCCGCTGCCTCGATGTAAGTGATGGAAAGTTGACCGTCGGGAGCGGTCTGACGCCCATAGGCGTCGGCTATGTTCTTGGCGTCCCGCAGGACATAGGCTACAGAACCCGGCTGCGGCGCCCCCTGATCTCCGGCGAGAGGACTCAGCAAATTGCCAAGCAGACTATTTAAGGAGGTCAGCCCCAAGATTTTGGAAGTGCCGGCGGTGGCAACTCCTGAGACACCTAACACCATCAAACAGATAACGGCTGTACGGAGAAGGGCCGGCGGGACCAGATTCCTAAGTCGCATAAAGCACCCCCTAGTTCGTTGAGTTGGCGGTTGATAAAGAAGACCTTTTGACGGCGGCAGAGGTATAGAATAGAACATTACAGCCTGTCAAAATATATCCCATTATATGGTTAGCTCGACGACCGATCTAGGGCGTAAAGCGACGGTTTATCACTGGAATCTGCCCATTATTTCAACCAGCAGACATCGGGTTTGCGGGCGGCCAGGACCTCATCCAGACGCCGTACCGGTGTCGAGAGCGGTGCAGACTTTACGAGTTCAGGGTTCTCCTTTGCCTCCGCAGCGATAGCAATCATGGCAGTGCAGAAGTCGTCCAGAGTTTGTTTGCTCTCCGTTTCCGTAGGCTCGATCATGATGGCCTCCGGGACGATCAGCGGAAAGTAGATCGTCGGCGGATGATATCCGTAGTCGATAAGGCGCTTGGCGATGTCGGAGGTGTGGACTCCTGATTCCTTCACCTGGCGCTCGCCCGAGAAGACGCACTCGTGCATGCAGGTCCGATCGTAGGGAAGATCGAAGTAGGGCTTGAGCCTCTCTTTGATATAGTTCGCGTTCAGGACAGCGTCTTCCGTGGCTTCGCGGAGCCCCTCGGCGCCGAGCGAGCGGATGTAGGTGTAGGCCTTGACCATGACACCGAAGTTTCCGAAGAAGGACCGGACGGCACCGATGCTTTTTGGATACTCATCCGACCAGACATAGCTTTTTTCCGTCTTGATGATGCGCGGGACGGGAAGAAATTCAACCAACGGCACCTTCACGCCCAGAGGACCGCTCCCGGGACCGCCGCATCCATGCGGGGTGGAGAAGGTCTTGTGGAGGTTCAATTGAATGATATCGAAGCCGAGATCACCGGGACGGGCGATACCCATCAGCGCATTCATGTTGGCGCCGTCGCAGTAAAGAAGCCCTCCCTTGCCATGGACGATGTCGGCGACCTGCTCGATGTTGCGTTCGAACAGACCCAGGGTATTGGGATTGGTGAGCATGAGCCCGGCCACGTCTTCCGTCATCGCCTCCCGTAGATGTTCAAGGTCGATGCCTCCTTCCGCGTTGGAAGGGACGGTCACGATCTGGAAACCGCAGAGGGCCCCTGATGCGGGATTGGTGCCATGAGCGGCGTCGGGGATGAGAAGTTTGGACCTCGTCTCACCCTTGTTTTCAAAGTGCCGCTTGATGGTCATGATCCCCGTGAGCTCGCCGTGGGCGCCGGCGGCCGGCTGAAGCGTGAAGTCGGCCATGCCGCAAATCTCGGAGAGATACGCCCGCAGTTCGTACATCAGACGCATGGCACCCTGCGAGAAATTTGCCGGAGCGTATGGGTGCAGACAGGTGAAGCCCTCCAGGGCCGCAATGTCTTCGTTGACCTTGGGGTTGTACTTCATCGTGCAGGAACCCAGGGGGTAGAAGCCGAGATCTACACCGAAGTTGCGTCGCGAGAGGTTGATGAAATGGCGGACCAGATCCACTTCGGACAACTCGGGAAGATCCAGTTCATCCCGCAGCAGGCCTGCCTCGATGACGGCGGCGGGATCAACGCCGGGGCAATCACCGGCAGGAATTTCCATGGCCTTCCGCCCCGGTCTGCTTATCTCGTATACCAGCTTCATCACTACCTCACAGTCATGTTTATAAGAGCAGGTCTTACAATCCAGTCAATCCGCCGCAATAAGCGGTGACGTTGGCGAATCAGAGTTCCATGCTCGCTACTTCGTCATGCGCGACATCATGAAAAAGACGACGAGGAAGAAGCTGCCGACGAACAGCAGAAAAACAACCCCCATTTGCGCCGCCTGATCCAGACCGTGATACCAGACCATGATCTGATCGTAATACTGGTTGAAGAGCTGCACGGTCCTTGCGATCATTTGTTCCCCCGCAAATATTACTTCAATATGGAAACGACCGCGTCGATTCCATCCTTTGTCAACATTTCGGTGGCGCAGAAGAGAAGAGCTTCCCCAAGCTCCGGGTAAGCGCGGGCCATTTCGTAGCCGCCGACGATGCGCTGCTTACGGAGCTTCTCATTTACCTCTTTCGCCTCGGGGCAACGGAGGACAAACTCGTTGTAGGTAGGCCCCGAGAACACTTCTTCCCAACCGGGCAGTTCCAGAAGTCTGGTCTTTAGGTAACGCGCCTTTTCGAGATTACGCACGGCAAGGGTCTTCAAGTTCTTGCCCACGCTCACCAGGTAAACCGCCGCAGCCAAGGCGCAGAGCGCCTCGTTGGAGCAAATATTGGATGTAGCCTTCTCCCGGCGAATGTGTTGCTCCCTGGTTTGCAGCGTGAGGACGAAACCGCGGTTTCCCTCCTTGTCGACGGTCATTCCTACGAGTCTCCCGGGAATCTTGCGGAGAAACTTGTCGCTGGCGGCGAAGATTCCCAGATAGGGGCCGCCGAAATTGAGCGGGTTTCCGAAAGATTGCCCCTCACCCACGACAAAATCCGCACCCATTTCCCCGGCAGGCTTCAGGATGCCCAAAGAGGTAGCTTCGGTAAAGCCGGCGACAAGAAGCGCCCCGCATTTATGAACCAAAGGTTCGAGGGCCGCCACATCTTCGATGACTCCGAAGAAGTTGGGGCTTTGGATAAGGCAGGCAGCGGTGTTGTCACTCACGGCCGTGGCCAGCGCATTCACATCGATGCGCCCCGAGGGAGTGAAACCTACCTCTGCGACTTCATAACCGTTCGCCCAAGCATAGGTGGAAAGAACGCGCCGATATTCGGGATGAACGGATCTGGCGACAACGATCCGGCTGTGCCCCAAGCTCTTGGCCGCAAGGACCGCCGCCTCGGCCATAGCCGTGGCCCCGTCGTACATGGAGGCATTGGCGACCTGCGTGCCGGTGAGCTTCGCGATCATGGACTGGTATTCGTAAATGATCTGCAATATCCCTTGGCTCATCTCGGCCTGATAAGGTGTGTAGGCCGTGTAGAATTCCGAGCGGGAGGTGATATGGCGGACGACGGCGGGAATGTAATGATTGTAAGCTCCGGCGCCCAAGAGCGTCATCCGCGGGACCATGTTTTCGGAAGCGACGGCGGCCATGAGTACGCTCACCTCCTGCTCACTCAGGGCGGCAGGGAGATTCAGTCTTTCTTTCAAGGTGAACCGGTCGGGGATATCGGTGAAAAGATCTTCCAGTTGCGCCGCCCCGATCGCGCGCAGCAGCTCGTTGCGGTCTTCTTCCGTATGCGGACAGTATGACATCAGTGTTCCTCGGCGGCGATAAAATTCGCGTATCCGTCTGCATCAAGCAGTGCGCCCAACTCGGAGGGATTGTCCATCTTGATAACAGCAACCCAACCGGTCCCGAAGGCATCCTGGTTGATCAGCCCCGGTTCGTTTTCCAGTGCGTCGTTGACGGCGATGACCTCTCCGCTCACGGGGGCAAAAACGTCCGAAACGGATTTCACCGACTCGACCACGGCCACGGGTTCACCCTTTTTCACATGCTTCCCCAGCACCGGGAGCTCTACGTAAACGATGTCCGTGAGAAGTTCCTGGGCGTGATCGGTGATGCCCATCGTCGCGCTCCCATCTCCGTTGTCTTTTGCCCATTCGTGTTCTTCCGAGTAACGGCGGTCTTGTGGATTTGCTGTAGCCATGTCCTGCTCCTTTTCAGAGATGGGGTGATGAATGTTGCGTAGTCGTCGGGGACGGTCTATATAGAACTTTTATCCCTCTTGTAGAAGGGAAGTTTCACGACCTTCGCCCGAGCGAGTGTTTCCCTGATCTTGATCGCGAAGACCACATCCGGCGCCGCCGCGTCGGCATCGACCATGGCCATGCCGATAGCCCGATTGAGGCTTGGGGAAAAGGTTCCCGAGGTGACGACACCGATCCTCTTTTCGCCTCGATATACCTCGTAGTCCGCACGGGCGATTCCGCGGTCGATCATTTCAAAGCCGACGAGCTTCCTGCGGGGGCCTTCCTCTTTCTGTTTTCGGAGGATGTCGACACCGATAAAATTCTTCGTCAGATCGACGATCCAGCCGTAGGGGACTTCAAGCGGAGTCGTATCCTCATGGGCCTCATGACCGTAGAGCATCATGCCCGCCTCGAGGCGCAGCGTGTCCCTGGCCCCCAGCCCGACAGGTTTCATCCCTTCCGGCGCACCTGCCTCCAACAACCTGTCCCAGATGTGCCCCATG
>JAQULV010000168.1 GCA_028718405.1 Smithellaceae bacterium | reverse complement strand
ATCGAGGTCCCAATTCAGTTTCGTATTGACTGCTCCCGGAAGAACCGCATAAATCTTGATACCGGGATCATCGATCTCATCTGTCACCACCTGGGTGAGACCAACGATACCAAACTTCGAGGAGCAGTAGGGCGCAAAGTTCGCCATTCCCTGAACACCCAGACCCGACGAGACGTTGATGATCACGCCGCTGCCTTTTTTCCTCATAATCGGCAGGACTTCACGGATAAACAGAAAGGTCCCCTTGAGGTTGGTATCCAGGATGTCATCCCATTCTTTTTCGGTTACCTCCTCCACGGGCTTATAGATGGCAATGCCGGCGTTGTTGACGAGAACGTCAATACCGCCAAAGTGCTTTACCGCCTTAGCTGTGACCTCCTTAACATCCTGCATCTTCCGTACGTCGGCTGTGAGCGCAAGGATATTTTCTCTGGGTCCGGATGAGGCCAGTTCCTTTTCCGCCTTTGCCACATGACTTTGGTGCCGGCAGAAAATAACAACGCGATCGCCGTTTTTCAAGAACTCGCGCGCCGCGGCAAAGCCGATCCCCCGGGTGGAACCCGTTATGATGACGGTCCTGTCCATGATTCGATTGTATCATCTTGCTGCCTGCAGAGGTCAAGTAATCCTTTTCGGCAATAGCAATCGGCTCCAAAATAGGATAGACTATCCATAAGGTTGTCGTCTTGCTGTTGTCCAGGCCGCTCACCGTGCGCGGTGTCTTTCCGAATTATTTCTTTTCCCCGGGCGTCCATGCCCGCAACCCCGAAGGTTCTTACAAAGGTTCTTACATAGCTTCACCCATAGAGATCATTGGCAGGAGGCACGAGATGAAGATTTTCGCCAACAGAGAAGAAGCGGGAAAACGCTTGGCTCCGCTTCTTTCTCAGTTTGCTACGAAAGATGCGATCGTCCTGGCTCTGCCGCGGGGCGGCGTCGTCGTTGGTTACGAGATCGCCAGTGCCTATAATCTTCCTCTGGACGTCATTATCCCCCGGAAGATCGGCGCGCCCGACAACCCGGAGCTCGCCATCGGCGCCGTTGCCGAAGACGGAACGACGATCCTCAATGAAAGAATCGTAAATTATATGAACGTGCCGGAGAGCTACATCAAGAGACAAAGCGCGCTGGAGGTTGCAGAGATCGGCCGCAGGCTAAAGCTCTACAGAGGAGAAGCGTCGTATCCGGAACTTAAGAACCGTCAGGTGATTATTGTCGACGACGGCATCGCCACCGGCTATACGATGCGCGCCGCCCTGGCATCAGCCCGCAAGCGCGGCGCCAAGTCGGTTGTCATGGCCGTACCCGTAGGACCGCCGTCAACATTGCAGGAGTTGGAAGAAAGCGCCGACCATATCGTTTGCCCGCTGACACCCGAATCGTTCTACGCCATTGGACAATTCTACGGCGACTTCACCCAAACGACCGACGAAGAGGTAATCGATTTGTTGAAAAGAAACAGAAATCGGATCGATCGCAAATAGCAACGACCTCGCGACTGGGAATCGCAGATATCCGGAGGGCAGTTATGAAGAAAGATACGATTCAGATTCACGTAGCCGATGCAATAATCGAGGGTGACCTAACCATACCGCACGCCGCGCGCGGCGTGGTGCTTTTTGCGCACGGCAGCGGCAGCAGCCGGTTCAGTCCCCGCAACCAATACGTGGCCCGGGTGCTAAACGACGCGGGCATCGCGACCCTCCTGATTGATCTTCTCACGCGGCAGGAGGAAAGGGTGGACGACCGCACGGGTGAGTTCCGTTTCGATATTGGGCTGCTCGCCAACCGCCTCCTCGGGGCCGCAGAATGGCTGAAGAGATTTGATACGACCAAGGGTTTCGTTCATGGTTACTTCGGGGCCAGCACCGGCGCCGGGGCGGCTCTTATTGCGGCGGCCATGCAGCCGGAGGACGTCAAGGCCGTCGTCTCCCGCGGCGGCAGACCCGATCTGGCTTCCCACTACCTCGCCAAAGTTAAGGCTCCCACGCTGCTGATCGTCGGCGGCCATGATCCCGCTGTCATTGATCTGAACAAGCAGGCCATGCGGGGGATGCCGGGAGTAAAGACGTTGGAGATTATCCCCGGCGCTACACACCTCTTTGAGGAAAAAGGTGCCTTAGAGGAGGTCGCCCGCTTGGCAACGAGTTGGTTCAAAAATTATCTCATCCCCGCAAAGCAAGAGTAGCTGCCGTTGTCGCGTCAAGGACATCTCCATGAAGGGGAAACAAACCGCAGGGGATCGGAACTCTGATATAAGTATCTTTTTCTGCGGCGACGTCATGACCGGAAGGGACATCGACCAAGTCCTTTCTCATCCAAGCAATCCCATCATTCACGAACCCTATCTGAGGAACGCCCAGGCGTACGTCCGCTTGGTTGAACGGGCAAACAGCCCCCTTCCGGAAGCGGTGGATTTCTCCTATCCCTGGGATGAGATCAGAGAAGAATTTGATAGGCACCCGGTCGATCTTCGCATCGTCAATCTTGAAACAAGCGTCACCTCCAGTGA
The DNA here is from genome assembly GCA_028718405.1 of Smithellaceae bacterium. Taxonomy (GTDB): domain Bacteria; phylum Desulfobacterota; class Syntrophia; order Syntrophales; family JAQULV01; genus JAQULV01. Next base: position 2,136 of record JAQULV010000168.1, on the reverse strand, counting down.
TGACTACTGGCGGGGAAAGGAATCAACTACCGCATGAATCCGTTGAATATCCCCTGTCTCACGGCTCTTGGGATAGACTGCTGCGCCCTGGCTAACAACCACACCCTCGACTGGGGATATCGGGGGCGGGAAGAAACCATGGAAACGCTCATGCAGGCGAAGATCAAATTCTCCGGGGCCGGGGGAAAACCTGATATCTGCCCAGACGCCGGCCATCATGGAGGTAAGCGGCAAAGGAAAGGTCATCCTCTTCTCTTGGGGAACGGAATCAAGCGGCATACCCCCGGAGTGGGCCGCAAGCCCAAAACGTCCCGGTCTCAATCTTCTCAGAGAACCTCTTCCGGAGGGGGATAAGATTGCCATCAAAGACACCGTCTTGAACGGCAAGACCGCAGGGACGATCGCCATTGCTTCAATCCACTGGGGAAGCAACTGGAGTTACGAGGTCTCCGAAACCCAAATCGATATTGCTCATTAGCTAATCGACGAGGCGGGAATAGACATCATCCACGGGCACTCTTCCCATCATGTGAAAGCAATAGAGATCTATAGAGGGAAGCTCATCCTTTACGGATGCGGCGACTTCTTGAATGACTACGAAGGGATTGAAGGACACGGCTCATTCCGAGGCGATTTGGGGCTCATGTATTTCGCCCAGGTTGACAACGACTTTCCTCGCTTCTCCTGGTGCCCACACAGATCAAGAGGCTTCGGGTAAACCACGCCTCGGAGGCAGATGCCATGTGGTTGGCGAAAACCTTGGGGAGGGAGGGAAAGCGGTTCCGTACGGAACGGAAATGATAATGAACTGTGACGGGACGCTGTCGCTGCTTTGGGACCGCAACGATTTGGGATAAAGGTGGGAAAGAACTGACCCTCCTCAGACCGCCACCACTTGTAACTTACTGTGCCAAGTCTTTGGAGAAAGAAGTCGCGAAGTTGAAGGAGCGAGAAACGGTCTTGTTGCGACGGATCAACCCGTCGTTTCTTGTTTCATTGTTGTCCAGACCAACCTCCACTCGCAGGAAACGCTTTGGTGCAAGAAGAGCCCGGCTCTGAGGATCGAAGGGGACCCATCCCAAATCGGAGAACCACACTTCGATCCAGGAATGTCTTTTCTTCCCCATCTTGAAGACCGCCTTTCCATCGACGTAGCTGATCTGTCGTTCGTTAATCGTAAATCCCTTAACGATGCGGGCCGGGATCCCCGAGGCCCGAAGCAATGCAGCGCTCAGATGAGAGTAGTTCTGACAGTTTCCTTTCCCCGTCTCCAGGGCGTACAGGGCGTCATAGCTGGACGGAGGCGTCACATAGGTCATGTGATCGATGACATAAGAGATGATGCTCCTCACTGCATCCAGCTCACTGCCGGCGTCGGAGGTCAATATCGCTGCCAAGCGGCGGATGCGGGGATCATCCGCTTGGACCTGGGCCGTCGCCTTCAGATAGGATCCGGCCTCAGGGGTAATCCGTTCTAGGGGGAAGGGAGCCTGGGTCTTGAAGTCCGTGGGACCGGCCTCGTTGAGTGCAAGATAGGAAACGCTCACGTCCACCGCGGAGGTGTTGCCCATCCAGGCAGCGGTGATGATCCTGTTGCCCCGGGCGTCTGTGTCTTCCTTAACCTCCTGGGGGCGAGGCGAGAACCTGATGCCGAAGTCGGTTATCACCTGACGGAAAGTGGCCGACCGGAAATTCGCTGGCACGACGAAGCTGAGTGACAGCCGATTAACGTCCGTGGCTACGGGAACCTGCTGGTCGAACTCCAGACGGATCGGTGTTGTGCCCTTGGTCCCAGCCACCGCGCCGAAGGCCGGGTCTGCACCGATCAGAGTGCCGATCATAAGAACGAGGAGTAGTAGCTTTTTCATCTCGCGATCCCCTGCCTATATCCATCCGTTGCAATTTCCCTGCCGCCGCGCCGCGTTTTTTAATCGGGGCACCCGGCTTATGCCGGGTGCCTCTGAGGGGTCTGTGAACTAGTCCGGTTTCTTCGTTGCCTCCACTACGTCACTCAGTTGCATCCGTTTGAGTTGCTGATTCGCTTTTCTGTTCAGAAGGAGTATTGATTTGGGAAACGCTCATCGCACCGGTCAGTTCAGCAGTATTAGAGGCGCTGGCCATCAGCTGGGAGTTGTT
>JAQULV010000167.1 GCA_028718405.1 Smithellaceae bacterium | reverse complement strand
CCCCAAGGAATACTTCTCGGGGTAGGCATCCATATCCTTACCTACCATGACGCCAAAGATGAAAACCGCGAATAACAGGCCGGTCATTCCAGAAATGAAGATGACTACTCCCCGTTTTCCCAGCCGGAATTCAAAGTTCTTTATGTTCTTCGATACCATCGCCCGGCACCATTAAAATAGGGCTTCTTTCTTGCGTTCAACGCGGTCCCATTAGGGAAACGCCCAGGAACGTCATCACATCTTCTCCGGTGCCTCAACCCCCAGGATCCGAAGCGCATTGCGCAACACAACTAGGACCATATTCACCAGGAAGAGTCTCGCATTCGTCAAGGTTTGGTCGTCGGAGATTACTTTATTCTTGTTATAGTAGCTATGAAAGATACCTGCAAGTTCATTCAGGTAGAAGGTTAGACGATGCGGCTCCAAGGACCGCGCGGCACCCTCCACGATATCGGGAAATCTGGTTAAGGCCTTGATAAGGGTAACCTCTTCCGGAAGTGCCAGTCTTTCCAAGGAGACGTCCGCGAATGCGGGGATTTTGCAGCCTCTATCCTGGGCCATTTTCATGATGCTGCAAATCCGGGCGTGAGCGTATTGAACGTAATACACGGGATTCTCGTTCGACTGTTTCTTTGCTAATTCCAGATCAAAATCCAGATGACTGTCGGAACGCCTCATAAGAAAATTATAGCGGGCTGCGTCTTTTCCGACTTCATCGACAACTTCTCTCATCGTGACAAACTCACCTGAACGCGTAGACATGGCAACAGGCTTTCCGTCGCGCAACAGGTTGACCAACTGGACCAGTATGACCTTGAGGGATTCTTTATTATGACCCAGGGCCTGGACGGCCGCCGACATCCGTGGGATGTATCCGTGATGATCGGCTCCCCAGATATCGATCACGGTATCAAAGCCTCGCTCAAATTTGTTCTTATGATAGGCGATGTCGGCGGCAAAGTAGGTGGGATCGCCGTTCTTGCGCACAACAACACGATCTTTCTCATCCCCGAAGGCCGTAGTTTTAAACCAGAGGGTTTCTCCGTCCGAATAGATGAAACCTTTGTCTTCAAGGTCCTTGAGCAGCCTTTCCACCCCGTTGTCGCGGTAAAGCTCGCGCTCACTGAAATAGCAGTCAAAGGTAACGCCGAAGGCACGAAGATCCTCGATTATCCCCTCAAGAATGACCTTGCCGGCGTAGTCGGTCAGAATTGGGACAGCCTCAATCGGATCCATCCGCAGATAGATGTCCCCGTCGCGTGCCCGGATCTCGGCGGCAAGATCCTTTATATACTCGCCCTGATAACAGGTCTCCGGCAGCTCCACTGTCTCTCCCAAGAGTTGCCTGTATCTGAGCAGAACCGATTTTCCTAGGTTGTTCATCTGGTTCCCGGCGTCATTGATATAATACTCGCGCGATACTGAGAACCCGGCCTCGCGCAGGATATTGGCGATGACGTCACCCACTACGGCCCCGCGTGCGTGCCCGATGTGCAATGGACCCGTAGGGTTCGCACTTACGAACTCCACCTGTACCTTCTTACCTTCCCCCATCTTCAAAGAGCCGTAGGCATCGCCAAGGTCGGCAACCTCTTTAAGCAGCGCCGCCCAGATATTCTCGCGAACAAAGAAATTCATAAATCCGGGACCGGCGATATCTATCTTGCTTAGGATGCCGTCTCGATCCACAATATTTTCTTTTAGGCATTGCGCAATCTGACGGGGATTCTGACGAGCACTGGATGCAAGAACCATAGCGGCGTTTGTCGCATAGTCGCCGAAGGCGGGATCCTTCGTTGCCTCTACTTCGATAAAGGGTAAGCCCACCCCGCCCACGAGACCTTTCTCGCGGCAGACAAGCAGGGCATTCTCTATCAACGATATCAACCTATGCTTCATGATAAACCAATCAGAAAATATTCGTCCCGCCAAGGGACACATCGGGCAAAGGAAGGATGCCGGTCCCATTAAGTGAAAAAAAAGTTGGCTATAAAGCCAACTTCCGGCGCGGCACCAAACCCTGCGGAGCATCCAGGCCCCGACTATCGATAGCTGACAATATTCGGCAGACTGCTATTTAACCCTCGCGGTCCTTCTTTACCGCTTCATCGATATCCTTGTCCTTGATGGACAAATCACGGGAATAATCCGGGCAATGAACGTGGCCGGAAGCATCCGTCGACACACTGAATCTCTTCTGGCAGTTCCCTCGCCATGCACAGATGGCACAGTATCTTTTTTCGGTGCCCATAACGACCCCTTTTCCGTCATTGAGAGACGTGGCGATTTTTCGGCGCTACAGTATACGGAGATCTTGATTAAGTCAAGAAATTTTCTGGCTTTTATGGCAATCATATATTAGATTGTATTTGTGCAAATTGGCGCTTACTTGCTCCTAAAGAACTCAACCTTCGGTAAATCGCCGCCCCGGAGTTACACCATGAGAAAATTGTTGATCAGCATTCTCCTAATCGTCGTTGCGGCGTTGTGCGCCGCTGAATCCCGCGCTGCCTATATGATTATTCTGAAGAACGGCGGTACTATCATAACATCCTATTACCGGTATGAGGGCAAAACACTCGTTTTTTCTTCCCCAGACGGTATGGTGGGGATTTCCAGAGAAGACGTTGCGCGAATCGAGAGTGCCGATGTCGTGCCTCCGCCTGCCATCTCTCGCAAGGTACCTAAGACCGGAGAAGCAGCACCAGCCGCGGCGCCCGCTCCGGCGCAGGAGGAAGGAACGCAGTTGCCTTCGTCACCGGCTTCTCCTTCAGAGGCCAAACAGGAAAAGGTGGACATACAGGGCTACCAGGATCGGATGGCTGAACTCAGGGCCCAGCTTAACGAATCCGTAGAGCGGATGCAAAACGCCATGAGCAGTCAAGACAAGGAAGCTGAGGCGCAAGCTCGGGCCGACATGCGCCGGATTTCCGCCGAGATTTACCGGCTGACGGACGAGTTGAAGGCAAAAAATCAAGGCAAGCTACCGGAGGACTGGTGGAAGGAGTGACTATTCAGGCATCAGAACGACATATCGTGCCAATCTAGGATTCGGAGCGGTCTATTCTGCGTCTGGTTATTCACGGCACTGCTGCAGTAGACGATATTCGCATTGCCTCCGACAATGTCAGCGTCCACTGACCCGCCGGCAACTATACCTCCCGTAATATTCTTCGTATCGCTTCCTCCCCCCAAGAACGTTACGGAACCAGAGACCAGAATAATCCCGTTCCAGTTGAACCCCCCATGCAACTGCAAATTACCATCTACAACCAAGATACCGCATCCTTGCACACCACCACTTAATTTGACGAAGGTGTTGTTCGTATTGTAATAGACAATATTGCGGGCACTGCAGGTCGAAGCTGATTGTTGTGTCGCTCCCGCGACTGGCACCCCCCAGCCGTCGCCCGGACCCGGTGTCTGGGAAGCAGTCTGGGTTTCACTCGTCACGTTGTACGAGAAATTGGCAAATCCTTTCTGACCATCGATCATCGCATGTACGTCCATGTTGGGCGCATCGTACTGGATGGTGGGGGAGGCGCCGATGATCACTGGGCCACCATTGATTCTCACCGAGCCTGATGAGAGAGTGGTAACGACCGCCGGCTCGTTCGTTCCTCCGCAAGCATCGTTGCCGATGACGTTTGTGCTTGAACCCTGGATCGTCGTCGCCGCTTCAACGTAGAGGGCTCCCGGTACCGTAACGGGAGGCTGGCGCGACATCTCCACCTGCAGTGCCTTCTGTGCGTTTCCATAGGAGCCGTAACTCGTCACCACATAGATGATCTGTCCGGTCGTTGTGTTCCTCTCGTACCGACCATCGTTATTACTGTCACCCCAGCGAAGGACGTTGCTGCCCGAGACGGCATGCTGGATCTTCACCGTATAGACAATATTCGGGTCCGTATTGATGCTGTCAACTCGGACGTGGTTGGAATTACCGCTGTTGTACCCTTTGCCCTGCGCGTTGGATGAGGTGCCTATATAGGCCGTCCAGTTGGCGTTTGTCGGATTGGAATCGGTTATCGCATTGGTGGCACCCAGTCGAAGACGTGCCCTAGCCTCCTCTACCCCTGATTCGGCGGCGTAGAAAGATTGCACGCTGCGCCGGTAATTTCCGCTTATCTTAATGTCCGTCGATGTCTGAATGATCGCCGTTGATCCGAGAATGAGCAGCGTCGCCAGGATCAGGACGACGGCGATCATAACGATACCTTTCTCTCCACTTAATGGCGAAGATACCATTGTCCTAGTTCCAGGCGGCGGCAAGATTTCTTGGCACGACTGTGGCATGCAATGCATAAGTCCTGTAACCTCCGTTAAGACCGTACAGTGGATCTGGCTTCGCGGTCCTCACCTGAAGATTGATCTGCACACTGCGAATATTGGCTAACGTTGCCGTAACGTTGTTGTTGGCGTCATAGTATGCGAAGGTCAGTGATTGAACGTTGTCCACAATGGGTTGAGGTACACCTCCGCTCGTGGAGCGTCCCAATCTCTGGATGCCATCATCACCCGTATATAGAGAGTAGGTGATCGTTTCGTTGCTGTCCGCCGTACTGCCATTGCCATTAAGATCCTGGGAGAACGATACGGAGTTAGCCGCGGCAGTGGTTATCCAGGCATTCGCTGTTCTAGTTGGGTCGTAGCCCGCCATCCCCAACTCACGGGTCAT
>JAQULV010000166.1 GCA_028718405.1 Smithellaceae bacterium | reverse complement strand
CTCGCTCAAGGCCATCAGATTAACCTCGCCGAACTCGTCGACGTCCTTGCGGCTCTTTTCCAGGATGGCCGTGAATTCCGCAACCTGCGTATCATCGAGCCGCTCGAATTCATCCAAGGCGGGTGCCAGTTCGGCAGCGTACTTCTCTTCCATGCGCCGGCAGAGATTTTCCATCTGCATCTCGGCTTCGCGGCACTGCAGCTCTCCCTCACCGATGTCCTTGACAACCTGCTCCAGGACATGCTTGATCTCGCGACCTTCCTGTTCTTTCGTTCGAAGCAACTGTTCGCGCTCTTCCTGGAGATTCTTTTTCTCGTCGAGAACGGTCTCCGCGCTTTTCAACTCTTCATAAAGGGCGGACAACGCTTCGCGTTCGGCGGCCATCTGAGCGGTGAGTTCCGCCGTCTCCCTTCCGCAGGCTTCTATATCTTCGGTTTTGGCGGCGATTTCCTGAGTCATCCTCTCGCGCGACGTCTCCAGGAAATTCAGGGTTTTGCTGTGTGATTCCCGCTTCTCTTCCAACGAGGCCAGAAGGACCTTCCGGCTGGTAAGATCTCCCTCTCTCTTTTCCAGCTCACCTTTAAGTTCTTCCTCCTGGCCACGAACAAGGGCGATCTTCTCATCGAGCTCTCTCTCGCGCTCCTCTAGAGCCACGATCTCCGCTTCAATCTTCGTTATGCGGCCGCGAGCGTCATCCTCTTCGGCGCGGAGTGTTTCCCTGTTGAATTCCAAAACTCCCAAACGCTGCTCGGTCCTCCTCTTCTCATCGGCGAAGCGTTCCAGGTCCTTGCGCTTACCATTGATCTGCAGCTCGAACCGAACAAGCTCCGCACGTGCCCGTGTGGTTTCCTCGTCCCACTGGGCAATCAGCGACTGGGTCTGCTTCTTCTTCTCCAACGCCTCATCGAGCCGATGCGCGAGCTCAGTACAGGCAGTTTCGAGTTCGCCGATCTCCCTTTTGTTTCTCAGTACGCTCCTCTCGCCGCCGACTCCGCTTCCGCCCGTTAATACCCCGTGGGGCGTAATGATGTCACCCTCCGGGGTAACGAAAGTCCCCCGAAATCCATTCTGGCGCCAGAGCGAAACGCCGCTCAGCAGGCTGGGAATGAGGAGGACGTCCCCCAGGAGGTAATGGGCAATAGATTCAAAGCCGTCGCGAATGTGGACTTGTTCGATTAGGGGAACGGCCTCCCGCAGATGTTCGTACTCTCCGGGGCGATAGGACTGGCTCTGGTTGCGGACCTCCAAGGGAACAAAGCTGCCCCGACCCAGAGAGTAGTTCTTCATATAATCGATGGCCTGAACTCCATCTTCCTGGCTCTTCACGACGACATACTGGAGCTTCTCGCCCAGAACCGCCTCCACCGCCGTCTCGTACTGTTCCGGGACATCGATGTGCTCAGCGACCAGGCCGTAGAATGCCTCCTTGGTCAACTCCGTCCTTTCCGATTTCATCAGGGATTTGACCCCTTCCGAACAGAAAGAGTAGTCTTCCTGGAATTCTTTCAGTGATTGCAGGCGTGATGCTTTTGCCCCGCGCTCTTCCTTGAGCGTTGCGATCTCCTCATCCGTTTCTCTCAGCTCGTCACGGGCCCGCGCCGCTTCCGAGGCAGTGTCCCGCTGGCGTTCTTTCAGCTCCGCAGCTTCCTGCTCGTCCTTCGCAAGCCCCACTTGCAGTTCCTCCAGCGACTGGCTGAGCTGGGTGACTCTGCGAACATGCTCTTCAAGTTCTCTCTTTTCCCTCTCGTCCCGACGGTGGATGTCCTCTATACCATGCTGGATCGTGGTGAGAAGGTTCTTCTGCCGGGACTTCTCCGTAACGCAGTTGAAGTAAGCGTTCTTCTGGTTTTCCGTCTCCTGGCGGAGCGAGCGCTCCAGAGTCCTTACCTCCTCCAGATGTTGCTGGCTTTCCTGGACCAGGTCCCCGAGTTCGGCTATCTTTCCGTCCGTCTCATCCGTAGTCTGCCGCAGTGCGGACAACTCGGCCTCTATTTCAACCCGCCTCTTCTCAAGTTGTTCGGTCTCTGCCGCATCCTTCGAACTACGTTGCGTCAGATCGGTGACCTTATCCTGGGAGAAACGGATCGCCTGTTCCTTGATGCCGATGGCGTTCTTCGTCCGGTAGAGTTCTTCTTGGCGGGACGAAATCAACTCCTCGTTTTCTAGGCACTGGGCCCTAAGCTCCTCCCAGGCCGCTTCGGCCGCCTCCAGACCTGTTCTTAATTCCATCTCCCTGGCCCGGCAGGCGTTAAGGGTCAAGTCCCGCTGCCTTTTATCCAACGAGAAATCCGAATAGGCCTGGAGCGCCAGCGCCCATTCGGCATCTTTCAATTGGGCCTTCAGTTTCTTGTACTGCTCCGCCCTTTTGGCCTGCTTGGAGATAGCGTTGAGTTGTGACTTTACTTCACGGATGATGTCATTCAGACGCAAGAGATTTTCCTTGGTCTGATCCATCTTGCGAACAGCCGATTCCTTCCGGCTCTTATACTTGGAAATGCCCGCTGCCTCTTCGATAAACTGTCGCCTGTCCTCAGGCTTGGCCTCCACCAGGGTGGACACGCTGTTCTGCTCAACCAGAGCGTAGGTTCTTGCACCTACACCCGTCCCCATGAAGAACTCTTTCACGTCAAGCAGGCGGCAGGGGACCTTGTTGAGGTAGTATTCGCTTTCACCTTCCCGAAAGATCTTACGCGAGACCGTTACTTCCGAGAATTCCGCAAATTCACCCGGAAAGCGGCGGCCGTTGGCCTCCAGCGTCATGGAAACCTCAGCCATTCCGACAGGCGAGGCTTCCTCGGAACCGTTGAAGATGACGTCGTCCATCTTCTTGCCGCGTAGCGATTTTACGCGCTGTTCACCCATGACCCAGCGGATGGCGTCGGCGATATTGCTCTTGCCGCAACCGTTGGGCCCCACAACCCCGCTAATCCCGGCGGGGAAATCGAGGATGACCTTGTCCCGGAAGGATTTGAATCCGGCTATCTCAAGTTTTCTAAGTCTCATGCACCTATCCTGAGAGGCTATTGCGGGAAAAATCTAACAGAAGAAGGGGGGCTTGTAAAGAAAAAATACCACTTAATGTGGCCTGCAAGAAATTAACCACAATATATAGTGTTTTAGGGGAGATGGTTAAAAGATGCCTTCCAATTCAGTCCCGCAGCGGGGACATTTTCGCTCTCGGAGATTTAACTGGTCGATTTGAAAGCCGAAACGTCTTATAAGTCGCTCTCCGCAGTGGGCGCAAAGGGTATGCTCGGCCTCGTCGCCGGGAACATTGCCGCTATAGATATATTTGAGACCCGCACTTTTTCCTGCATCCACCGCCTGCTGAATGGTGCTAAGGGGCGTTGCGGGCCGGTCGTTCAACTTGTACTGCGGATGGAAGCGGCTTACGTGCCAGGGCGTATCGATCCCGATGGAGGCGACGAAGGAGGCGATCTTTTCGAACTCCTCCGTACTGTCGTTCAGCCCGGGAACGACCAGCGTTGTGACCTCGATCCATATTCCTGCATCCTTCATATTCCTCAGACTGTCCAGGACCGGTTGAAGTCGCGCGCCGCAGGTCTTCTTATAGAACTCGTCGGAAAAGGACTTGAGGTCCACGTTGGCCGCGTCGAGCAGTCCCGTCATCTCCCCGATCGCCTCGCCTGTCATGAAACCGTTCGTCACAAAGACGTTCTTGAGCCCCTTATCGTGGGCGATTTTCATGATGTCGTAGGCATACTCGAAATAGATAGTGGGCTCCGTATAGGTAAAGGCGATGGTCTTGCAGCCCGCCGCCAGAGCCTGGTTTACGATGTGCGAAGGTGATGCCTCCCTGCCGGTCGTCTCTCCCGTCTCGCGCGGCATCTGTGAAATCTCGTGGTTCTGGCAGAAGAGACAGCGGAAATTGCAGCCGGGGGTGGCTATGGAGAAGGACTTCGAGCCAGGATAGACATGGAAGAGCGGCTTCTTCTCTATGGGGTCCACGTTCTGGGCGATGATTGCGCCGTAGACGAGGCTCTGGAGAGTACCGCCCTGGTTCTCACGCACGTGACAGATGCCGCGCCGTCCATCGTTGATGCGGCAGCGGTGGGCGCAGAGTTTGCACTCCACGCGCCCATCTTCCAGCTTCTCGTAGAGCATCGCTTCATGAATCATCGTTCCATCCTCCTGGTAACGCCCCGCGCCGGGGCACCGTTCTTGGCCGTGATCGCGAAGCCCTCGCGGACGGGTTCCTGGATCGTTCGGTAGATGGTGCTGACGGGAAAAGACACCCCCAAGAAGGCACCGAAGGGGTTTTTCATGACCGGCACCGCCTCCTCGAGGTTCGCCGCAAAGCCGTAGAAGGCCTGCGGCAGGAAGAGAACGCTCCCCCAGGAAATGCCGTCCTTATAACCGTTTTGTTCCAGGATGCCCAGTATCTCGATGATATTGAAAAGATGCGCCTTGCTGTAGATGGAGGGTACGAAGAGTCCCGCCAGTTTTCGTCGCGTTCCGAGAAAAGAAAGGGAGTTAAGCGCTCCGATGAAGACACGGTCGCGCGAGACGCGCGCTGCCTCGGCAATGGCCTTGGCAGGATCGGTGACGAACTCCAGCGTAGTGATGAGGGTGACGATGTCGAACTCGTTGTCGGAAAAGGGAAGATCCTCGGCAACCCCTTCCTGGATGGGAAAGCGCGCCCCCAGCTTCCTGATGGCGA
>JAQULV010000165.1 GCA_028718405.1 Smithellaceae bacterium | reverse complement strand
TTGCCTTGCCGTCGACGAGGCTCACTGCATCTCCCAGTGGGGGCACGACTTCCGGCCCGAGTACCGTCAACTGGCGGAGGTTCGTGCAGCTCTCTCTCATGCCAGTTGCGTGGCGCTGACAGCAACGGCGACACCTCGCGTTCGGGAAGATATCCGCCGATGCTTGAAGATCGATGGCCAAGGTGAATTCATCGGCTCCTTCAATCGACCAAACCTCTTTCTGGAGGTGGTCCCGAAAGAGAAACCCCTCGACCAGGTTCTGGATGTCCTGGAACGGTATCCGAACGAATCGGGCATCATCTACTGTGCCACCCGACGGCAGACGGAGGAGCTCCAGGCCGCGCTCCAGCGGCACGGCTACACCGCCTGCCCCTACCATGCCGGGTTGTCGGATGAGGAGCGCACCGGGAACCAGGAGCGCTTCCGACGAGACGATATCCGGATCATCGTGGCGACCATCGCCTTCGGGATGGGGATCAACAAGCCCAATATCCGTTTTGTGATCCACTACGACCTGCCCGGGAGCATCGACAACTACTACCAGGAAATCGGCCGGGCGGGACGGGATGGGCTCAAATCCCACTGCCTGCTGCTCTTCAGCTACGGGGATCTGCAAAAGATCCAGTACTTCATCGGGAAAAAGATCGAAGGGGAACAGCGGGTGGCCAACATCCTCCTGAGTCAACTCCTGGGATTTGCCGAAACAGACCTCTGCCGCCGCGTTCCACTTCTGCATTATTTCGGCGAAACCGACGTCCCGGACCGTTGTGGAATGTGCGACAACTGCCGGATGACGAAGGAGGAAAAGGAACTTGTCGATCTCACCATTCCAGCACAGATGTTCCTTTCCTGCGTCAGGAGGACCAGCGAGATTTTCGGCGCGGGCCACATAATTGATGTGTTGCGAGGGTCAAATTCCCAGAAGATCCTGAAATTCGGACACGAGGAACTCTCTACCTACGGAATCGGCAAGGCCTATTCAGCAAAGCAATGGCGTCACTTCGCCCGTCAGTTGATTCAGAAGGGCCTGTTGCTTTACCAGTATGAGCATGGATCGCTGAAACTGACCCCGAAGGCCTGGGAGGTCCTGCACGGGAGAGAACCCTTCCTGGGAAAGATGGAAGAGGCCCATAAAGAACCGGGCGCCGTGCAAAAGCCACAGGGTAACGATGGGGAGACCTTCGATCCGGAGCTTTTTGAAATCCTCAGAAAAAAGCGAAAGGAGCTCGCCGATGAGGCAAACCTTCCCCCCTATGCGATCTTCCATGACCGCACGTTGCGGGAGATGGCCCTCCACTACCCTCAGACCCGGGAAAGCCTCGTAGCGCTCTATGGGATCGGCCAGAGAAAACTGGAGAAATACGCTGACGCCTTCCTGGAGATCATCGGAGTGTACTGTCAAACCCACCGGATCCCGGCGGCGCCCAATCCAATCCCGACGCCAGAACCCGCGCACGCCACCGCTCTCCTGGAGAACAATGCCAAGCGAGAATATCAGGACCGATTCCGTCCCGGTGATGAAACAACCTTTGTCTGTCTGGCCACATCTCGAAAATACGGGGGCTACTGTATTGCGGGCAAGGAATGGGAGCAAGGGAAAGTCGGGCCGTGGCTCCGGCCGGTGAGCCGACAGGAAAACGGAGAGCTCTCTGCTGCGGAGATCGCCTTGGATAACGGTCATACCCCACAATGCCTGGACGTCATCACCATCGAGACACTGGGCGCCCAAGATCATCCATACCAAAAGGAAAATGTCTGGATTGCGGAGGGTGGCTCCTGGTCCTGGCGGTGCAAGTTTCCCCTTGATGCCTTGCCCCACCTGGTGGATGATGTGGACGATCTTTGGCAGAACGGATCTAACAGCGCCAACGGCGTGAACGACCGCGTTCCCGTAGAGGAGGTGGAAAAGGGAACGGAGTCGTCGCTCTATCTGATCCGCCCGGATGATTTCACCCTCGTGGTGTCCGACGATCTGGATGGAAGAAAAAAGGTGCGCGCAAGATTCACCTATTGTAAGACGCCCTACCTCATTTCGGTAACTGATCCGCGTATCGAAAGAATTTATCTTATGAGGAAGCAGGGTGAATACCCTTTGCATGCAGAAGATCTGTATCTGACCGTGAGTTTGGGCGAGCCGTTCAACGGATATTGCTATAAACTCGCGGCTGCCGTAATCATAGGGTCTATCAATGTCTGAACTTTTTACGATCGGCCACTCGGTTCATACGGTTGAGAAGTTTCTGGAACTGCTCAAGGCACATGGTATTACCGTACTCTGCGATGTCCGGTCGAGTCCCTACAGCCGTTACACGGCCCAGTTCAACCGCGAAACCCTGAAGGAAGAACTGGCGAATGCTCGCATCGCTTACCTCTACCTAGGCGCGGAACTGGGTCCGCGAAGCGCCGATCCGGCCTGTTATGAAAACGGCAAGGTTCAATACAGCCGCCTTGCCGGCACGGAGATGTTTCAACAGGGCCTCAGCCGGTTGCGAAAGGGCATGGCAACCTATCGCATCGCGCTGATGTGCGCCGAAAAGGACCCTCTGACTTGCCACCGGATGCTTCTCATCTGCCGGAACCTGCGCGGCGATGATGTCTTTATCCGGCATATCCTGGAAGATGGCACCTTGGAAGACAATCGGGACACGGAAAAGCGGCTCATGAAACTATTGAAGATCGATCCCGCGGATCTCTTTTCCACCGAAGCGGATCAAATTCAGCGGGCCTATGACATCCAAGCTGAAAAGGTCGCCTATACACTGGAGGAAGGACAGGGAACAGGATGAACGAGGTGAAGGTCTTTACCATCGGTTTTACCAAGAAGGCGGCTGAAGATTTTTTTACTCGCCTGACCAAGGCAGGCGTCAAGCGGGTGATCGACATCCGACTCAACAACGTCTCCCAACTGGCCGGCTTCGCGAAACGGGATGACCTCCGCTATTTTCTCAAGTCGATCGCCGGGATCGATTATCTCCACCGGCCCGATCTGGCGCCAACGCAGGAAATCCTGGACGCCTTCAAGAAGCACAAGGGGAACTGGTCTTCATATGAAAGAGATTTTCTGTCCTTACTTGCTGAGAGGGGCGTTGAGAAGGGAATAACCCCAAGCCTGCTGCATGAGGCTTGCTTACTCTGTAGTGAGGATAAGCCAATCCAATGCCACCGGCGGCTCGTGGCGGAATATCTGCGTGCCAAATGGGGGAAAATGGAGATTATTCACCTATAAACCTTCGAATCATTGCCATGACATTATTTCTTCAGTTACAGTTTATTCGAAAAAGTGCTGGGCCGCGAAATCAATCCTTCTCTCTTTCCTATCTCGGAAATGATACAGCGCTTGAAAGACCGGGACCCTTTTATCGACGGGGTCATGGCCGAACCGAAAATCATGCTGATCGGTGACGAGGTTGGCTTACGAAGAGTGGCTCCATCGTGTCCCAGCCCGACGTTGGCAGGCCTGCATCAGCGTTTCGCGACCGACGGAAACCGGGCGGAATCCGTGTGGGGAAGGAAGAGCGCGGCGGTGTAGTGGTCCATGTAGGCGGGTTCGTGGCTCAGGTTGACGTAGGTCATCCGCCGGGCGAGGGCCTGCTGACGCTCGCGGTGGGCCCGGGACAGCAGGAGCAGAGACGAGCCCTTGAGCGAGGCGTTGCCCAGGTAGCGGAAGCGTTCCGGCGGAAGGTCGGGGAGCAGGCCGATCGTCACGGCGTTCTCCAGGTGCAGATGCCGGCCGAAGCCGCCCGCCACGTACACCCGCGCGAGGGCGTCAAAGCCGATCCCGGCCTGGTCGAGCAGGAGCGTGCAGGCCGAATAGACGGCCGCCTTGGCCCGCAGGAGGTTCTCCAGGTCCGCCTCGCTCACCGCAAGCGGCCGGCCGAGGGCGCCCTCGTCGGCCCCGGCCAGGAGGTAGCGGGCGCGCCGGCCCTCTACAACGATCGCCGGGGACGGCCGCGCCCGGGAGAGGCGTCCGGAGGGCTCCAGCCAGCCGTGGCGGAAAAGTTCCGCCATCAGGTCGATCATCCCGGAGCCGCAGATGCCGCGGGGCCGCCCCCCGCCGATCACCGTATACGACGCCCGGCCCGTCGCATCGTCCGCCCGGACCGCGGCAATCGCCCCGTCGGCCGCCCGCATGCCGCAGTCGATGCCGCCCCCCTCGAAGGCCGGCCCCGCCGAGCAGGCGCACGTCATCAGAAAATCCCCGTTGCCCAGGACGATCTCGCCGTTGGTGCCGATGTCGATGTAGAGGCTGATCGCCGCGTCGCCTTCCGTCATCTCCGCGCAGAGGAGCCCCGCCGTGATGTCCCCCCCCACGTAGCTGCCCACGGCGGGGGAGCAGTGGACCCGCGCCCCGGGATGCAGGTCGAGCCCCAGCTCCGCGGCGGTGAGCGGCGGGATGGAGAGGAGCGCGGGGGTGTAGGGCGCCAGGCGCAGGTATTCCGGCGGGATGCCCAGCAGCAGGTGGAGCATGACGGTGTTGCCGGACAGGACGGCGCAGACGACGTCCGCGGCGGCGAGGCCGAGGTCCCGCCGCATCCGGCGGAGCAGGCGGTTGATCGTGGCCGCGGCGCGGGCCTGAAGCTCGGCGAGCCGCCCCGGCGCGGCGGCGTAGTTGATCCGGCTGATCACGTCCTGGCCGCGGGCGATCTGGTCGTTGTAGCCGCTCCGGGTGGCGAGGACCCGCCCGTCGGCGAGGTTCAGGAGCTGGACGGAG
>JAQULV010000164.1 GCA_028718405.1 Smithellaceae bacterium | reverse complement strand
GAAGGTCTCAAAGCGCTTGGGGCGCGTATCGTGGGGGACGGTGACGAGATAAAGGTTACAGGAACGGGCGGAAGAATAATATCGGCAGGAGAGCTATACCTGGGCAACAACGGCACGGCGCTTCGGTTTCTCACGACCGTCGCCTGCTTGGGCGGTGACAGGATTATCCTTTCCGGGGACGAGCGTCTCCGTGAACGGCCGGTAGGTCCGCTTCTGGAGGCACTTTCGTCGCTCGGTGCGGATATCGAAAGTGCCGGTGGCTACCCCCCGGTTGAGATAAAGGGGCGGGGACTGAGGGGCGGCAAGATTACCCTTGCCGATTTGGAAAGCTCCCAATACGTGTCGTCGCTTTTGATCGGTGCGCCGTATGCAGCCGGCGACGTGGAGTTGACCCTTTCCGGCCGCGGCATCTCCATGCCCTATATTGAGATGACGCTGCAGACGATGGCCACCTTCGGTGTGACCGTTGCGCGCCAGGAAGAGAAGCGATACGTAATCAGGGCGGGGCAAAGGTATCGAGGCCGCGAGTATGCGATTGAGGCGGATGCCTCAAGCGCGTCGTATTTCTTTCTGGCGGCGGCACTGTGCCGCGGGAAGGTCCGCGTGGAGAATCTGAATCCCGAAAGCTCCCAGGGCGATCTGGGGCTGTTAGACATCCTGGCAAACTTGGGCTGTCGGATTGAGAAAGGCGGGAGTTGGGTAGCGGTAGAAGGTGCGGAAATGCCCCGGGGAGCCTTTGTCTTCGACATGGGCGACATGCCCGATATGGTGCCGACCCTGGCGGTCCTGTCCGCTTTCCGCGCCGGACGGACCGTGATTACCAACGTCGCCCACCTGCGTCTTAAGGAGAGCGATCGCCTCGGTGTCCTGCGCCGGGAACTGACGAAGATCGGCGCTAAGGTGGAAGAAACGCTGGATGGGCTCATCATCGAGGGCGGTTCCCCGCGAGGTGCCGAGATTGAAACGTACAACGACCACCGGATTGCCATGAGCTTTGCCGTGGCGGGACTTGCCTGTCCCGGTATTACGATTACGGGCGATGAGTGCGTGAGTAAGTCCTTCCCTGGTTTCTGGCAAGAGCTGGCGGCGCTATGAACATCGTTCTCATCGGATACCGCTGTACGGGAAAGACCTCCGTCGGGAAGGTCATTGCGAAGATGAACGGCATTCCGTTTATCGATACCGACGAGATGATCGAGCAGGCGGAGGGGACATCCATCCGCGCCATGGTCGAAAAGAAAGGGTGGTCCTATTTTCGGGAGCGTGAGCGCGAGGCGGTGACCGCCCTTCCGAAAGATAGGGATAACGTCATTGCCACCGGAGGCGGCGTCGTCACGGATCGGGAGAACGTTTGCGTCCTGAAAAAGGGGGGGAAGATAGTCTGGCTTGTCGCGGACGGGCGGACCATCGCCGAGAGGATGAGACGAGACCCGCAGAGTGACGAAAGACGCCCGCCTCTCGGCGATGGCGGTCTCTATGAGGAGATCGCGTCGGTCCTGGCCCAGCGCGAGCCCTACTACCGCGCCGCGGCTGATTTTTCCATTGACACGGATGGTAAGGATGTGGAAGTGATTGCACGGGAAGTCCTGGCCCTGATCGCTGTCAAGGACGACAGCGACTGAAGAAAGGTGATCGATGTCTGGAAGTTCTACCGGAGTGCTGTTTAAGGTCGTGACTTGGGGAGAATCGCACGGTCCCGCGGTCGGTGTCGTCGTCGAAGGCTGCCCGCCCGGGATCGAGCTCATCGAGAAGGATATCCAGAAGGCCCTGGACAGAAGAAGGCCCGGTGCCGAGCCCCACAGCTCGCCGCGCCAGGAGGATGATCTGGTCGAGATCCTCTCGGGGACCTTTATGGGGAAGACAACGGGAACGCCCATCTCCCTTCTCATCCGCAACCGGGACGCAAAGAGTTCTTCCTACGATGCACTCAAGGATGTTTTTCGTCCCGGCCACGGAGATTTCACTTACCTCAAGAAATACGGTATCCGCGACCATCGCGGCGGAGGCCGTGCCTCCGGCCGCGAAACGGCGGCCCGCGTCGCTGCGGGAGCCATTGCGGAGAAGGTCTGCTCGCGGGCAGGGATCGAGGTAATCGCCTTCACGCAAGCCCTGGGCGGGATCGAGGCTGACATTGAAGGCGTGAAGATCACGCGCCGGCTGCTCGCGAAAAACAGCCTCCTTTGTCCCGACTGGAAAGCAGCGCGACTGATGGAAGAGAGACTCGCGGCGGTGCGGAAGGAAGGCGATACGCTGGGTGGCATCGTCGGCATCGTCGTCAGGAATTGTCCGGCGGGACTGGGCGAGCCCGTCTTCGACAAGATGGACGCCGATCTGGCGAAAGCGCTGATGGGGATCGGTACCGTAAAAGGCATCGAGATCGGTGCCGGCTTTGCTGCTGCCGCGATGAAGGGTTCGGAGTGCAACGACCAGCTTACCCGCAAAGGGTTTGTCACGAACAACGCCGGCGGCATCCTGGCCGGAATCACCAATGGTCAGGAGATCACGATCAGAGTGGCCTGCAAACCAATTCCTTCCATCGGAAAGCCCCAGCATACGATTGATGCCAAGGGAAACCCCGTAGAGATCACCATCTCCGGCAGGCACGACGTTTCCGTCATTCCGCGCATCATCCCCGTTTGCGAGGCCATGGTGCAGATCGTTCTCGCGGATCATCTCTTGCGACAGAAGGCGGTTATCTGATGGCGGGTGTCCAGGTCGGCATCATCGGCGGCACGGACGGCATGGGAAAATGGTTTGCCGATTTCCTGGGATGCCGGGGCATGCACGTGGAGGTTGCGGGGAGGATCCGCGGCCTGCGTCCGGTCGAGATGGCCGCCGTCTGCGACGTGGTCGTCGTCTCCGTTCCCATCGGCGCGACGTTGGAGATGATCGCGACGGTCGGTCCCCACATGAGAGAGGGACAGCTATTGATGGACCTGACCTCGCTGAAGTCAGAGCCGGTCCAGGCGATGCTTGCATACTCCTGCTCCGAAGTTATCGGCTGTCATCCCCTCTTTGGTCCCCAGGTGGAAGATATTAAAGATCACAATGTGGTTCTATGTCCGGCGCGGACAACCAAGTGGTTGACCTGGGTCAGGGATATCTTCGCCGGTAGCGGCGCCCATGTGATCGAGGAAACGCCTGAGCGCCATGACCTGTTCATGGCTGCGGTGCAATGTCTCAACCACGTAAACACCCTGACGCTGGGACTGACGCTCGAAAAGCTGGGTTTCAGCATCGACGAGCTTGATCCCTTCGCCACGCCGATCTTCGCGATGAAGGCGGCGATCATGGAAAAGGTTTTCCGCCACAGCCCCAGGCTCTATGCCGAGATCATTGCCGGCAACCCACATGCGCCGGAGGTCTTCGCTTCTTACCGCGAAGCCCTGGCAGTCCTCTCTATGGCCGGCGAAGCAAAGAATTCCTCGGAGCTGGAGGAAATTATAAAGCGAAGCGCCGCGGCGCTGTTCCCCCCCGCCGATCAAAAATAGGTTTCTTTTTGTTCCCGGTTGCCTTAAGAGATACAAAAATTGACTGAAGGAAGATATGGAAGATGTGAACTACACCCTCCTTTCCCTGGCAGAGGGGGAAGAGGCCATAATATACGGGATCGCCGGTGGACAGGCCCTTTCCAGTCGGCTCGCTTCCCTGGGACTGGCGCTGAACGCTAAGGTCCGGGTGCTCCAGCACAGCGGGGGCCTCGTTACGGTCCAGGTGGGAGACACGAGGATCGCCCTGGGTAGGGTTGAGGCGGAAAAGATCATGATCCGCCGTCTCACTCATGAAGCCTCAGGCCTGGCCCTCCCCGGAAGAAAGAAACTGCTGATCGCATTGGCCGGCCAGCCCAACGTGGGAAAGTCGACGGTCTTTAACATCCTGACCGGTCTTTCCCAGCACGTGGGGAACTGGCCCGGTAAGACCGTCGAGAAGAAAGAGGGCGTCCACAAAACAGAGCAGGCGGACATGACGATTGTGGACCTGCCCGGCACTTACAGCCTGACCGCTTTCTCCGAGGAGGAGAAGGTGGCGCGCGACTTCATCCTCAACGAGAGACCCGACATCGTCGTTCTCCTGGCCAACGCTGCTGCCCTGGAGCGGAGTCTCTATCTGCTTTCCGAACTGATGCTCCTGGGGCCGCCGGTGATTCTGGCGCTGAACATGATCGACGTCGCCGAAGGCCAAGGGATAAAGATCGATGTCAAGCTGCTCCAGAAGGTGCTGGGCGTTCCTGTCGTCGCCATGGTGGCCCGGAAAAACAAGGGGATCGACGAGCTTCTCGCCAAGATCGAATCCTTCCAACGCGGTGAAATCAAGTACGCGCCCTGTGGACCCGACGTGATCAAGGACCACCGCGAGATACTGGATGCCTTACTGAAGTTGATCAAGGGATACGTGAAGCCGCCCTATGAAGACCGGCTGGTCGCAACCAAGCTTATGGAGGGAGACCCGGAGATCTCGGCCCTGATCAGAGAAGCTGTTCCCCGGGCCGTCTGGGACGAAATCAATACGTTGCTCATCGAGCACGAGGATTCCTTCCATGCCGTTGTTTGCGGCCGCTACGATTGGATCGAGGCCGTCACCCGCGCGACGATTTCCCGCTTCAAGAGGGGGCAGGTCCTCCTCACTGACCGTATCGATCACGTTCTCACTAAACCGCGCTACGGTATGCCGATATTGCTTAGCGTCTTCGCCCTGGTTTTTGCCCTGACCTACGCCGTGGGCATTCCTCTGCAGGGGGCGCTGCAGAAGCTGGTAGCCGCGTTCGGTGCCGGGGTCGAGAAC
>JAQULV010000163.1 GCA_028718405.1 Smithellaceae bacterium | reverse complement strand
TAATGAATTTGGATCTAGCGGGGAAAGATGATCTTTCTTCGATCCTTGTCCGGCTGCTCCCGGTAGAAGATACAGACGTGGCCGATCATTCCCGCGAGGGCGCATTTCAATTTGGCTTCCAGTTCCGCGGCTATCTCTTTTTTCTCTTCCTTGAAGTCGTTGAACTTGACCTTCACCAGTTCGTGGTCGCATAGCGCCTGATCGAGTGAGGAGACGAGATCGGGTGTGACGCCCTGCTTGCCTACCCAGACGATAGGCTTCATGGCGTGGGCGAGCCCGCGGAGGTATTTCTTCTGAGAACCTTTGAGACCTTCCATGGTACTTCCTTATCCTTTTCTGGGAAGCACCATAGCACAAAAAAAAGACAAGGGACACGGAAATAGGCGGGAGCTGGCACCGGGAAAGAACTTGACAGGTCCGGGCATTTGTGACACCAAGAATCTATGTATTGTCGAGTGCTCAACATCGGCTCGGCACAGAGGTCACAAGGCCACCTGGCAGATGAATTGGTTAATCTTCTCTCCTCGTATCCTCTGCCTCATTTCCCCAGTTCCTTCCGAAAGGAGTTTCCGCAATGTATGCGAAGCAGGGCGATATGGTAAAAGTGCATTACAGGGGGATGCTCGACGACGGCACCGTCTTTGACAGTTCCGAGGGCAGTGAACCTCTGGAATTCATTATCGGTCACGGCCAGGTGATTCAAGGTTTCGAGGATGCGGTAATCGGTATGGATCCGGGAGACACCAAAACGGTGAAGATTCCGGCCGACCATGCCTATGGCCCCCGCCATGATGAGATGGCCATCGACGTACCGAGAAATCGGCTCCCCGAAAATATCTGCCCTGAGATCGGACAGGTCTTTGAGGTCCAGGGGCCGGAGGGCGCTACATTTCAGGTTGCCGTCACGGCTCTGACGGAAGAAACGGTCTGCTTGGACGCCAATCACCCGCTGGCGGGGAAAGACCTCACTTTTGAGATCACCCTCGTCGAGATAAATTAGAGGCCCGGAACGTTCCGCGTTCCGGGGAAAGCGAACCAGTTATCGGACACTATAAGGAAACAAAGAAAGGAAGGCAAACATGCAGGGAGCTAAGCTTTACGTAGGGAATCTCAGTTATTCGGTGACTGGTGAGCAACTGCGGGAACTCTTCAGTGCCCACGGCACGGTGGAGAGTGCGAAGGTCATCGAAGGCAAGGGATTTGGTTTCGTGGAGATGGGCAGTCAGGCCGAGGCCGAAGCGGCCCGCAAGGCCCTCGATGGCTCCAATTTTAACGGCCGTCCCCTTAAGGTCAACGAGGCCCGCACGGACCGCGGCCGCGACAGCAGACCGCGGCATGATTATCGCAGGTAATGCCCCTCTTCAGTGCGCTGTGTTTCTGATCAGCTCGCGATAGAATCTGACGATCTCGGCGTAATTGTGTACGGAGATTCTCTCGTTTTCTCCGTGGACCCGTTCGAGGTCCTCCGCCCGTGCGCGGATCGGCGAAAAGCGGTAGATGTTGTTCGAGAGTCCCTCGTAGTGACGCGAGTCCGTCGTCGCGATGACAAGTCCCGGTGTGACGATTACATCGGGAAACAACCTTTCCACTGTGTCCTTGAGTATCCGGAAACTCCGGGCGTCGATATCGGAGACGGCGGAAGGTTCACTTTGCCATCCTGGGGCGAAAGAAACGTTGACCGTAGGATCGGCAATCGTCTCGCGCACGTGCTTCAGAACGGAAGCGACGCTCTCGCCGGGAAGGATCCGGAAATTGACGACGGCTTTAGCTTTCGAGGGCAGGACGTTCTCCTTGATTCCCCCCTCTATCATCGTGACCGCCGTAGTCGTGCGAATCGCGGCGTTCGTCTTGGGAGAGGCGGCCAGGATCCTTTCGACAACACCCTTCGTTAGCCAGAGATTCGAGAGTACCAGCCGCATGCCGAACGGCATCGCGGGAGCGATACCTTCGAGCATCGTTCTTTGCGGTTTCGTCAGCTGAACCGGAAATTGGTTGTCTTCGAGTTTCACTACCGCTTGAGCCAGGACGCCGACAGCGGTGTGGGGAGGCGGCATGGAGGAATGGCCGGGTGTTCCCCGGACCGTCAACTCACAGCTTACGTAACCCTTCTCAGCGATGCCGATCAGAGCTACCGGACGCGCGAGATGCGAGATGACGCCCTCGGTGATGAGCAGACCCTCGTCGAGGATGTACTCGGGCCGAATGTTTCTTTCCCGAAGCAGCGCCGCGATCCGCACCGCCCCTTCTTTTCCGCCAATCTCTTCATCGTGTCCGAAGGCAAGATAGACGGTACGTTCCGGCTGGAATCGCTCTCCGATCAGCATCTCCACGGCATCCATGATTCCCACCATCGCCTGCTTGTCATCCATGGTGCCGCGGCCCCAGATGAAGCCCTGGGCGATGTCGCCGGAGAAAGGTTTGTGCTCCCAACGGTCGAGTTGTTCATCGGCGACCGGTACCACGTCGAAGTGGGCAAGCAGCAGGATCGGAGGCAGCGAAGGATTCTTTCCCTGCCAGCAGTACAGGCGGCCGGCCGCACCGATCTCTTCACAGGTCAGCGTGCTATGCACCAGGGGAAAAGTCTCATCCAGGTAGCGATGCAGAGCGAGGAATTCCTTGATACCGGCACCTGTCGTATCCCGGGTTGAGACTGTGCGGAAGCGCACGGCGCCGGCCAAGTGTTCGGCCAGCGGCGCTTCATCGAAGTTCTCGATACCGGGTGGTGCGGCCGCCGCTCGCGGCGGGCGGTTGAGAATGGTCTTGATCAGCATCACGCCAACGAGGACTAAGACCAGCAAACCTATCAAGAGCGACAGTTCCTTCATTGTTCCTCCCTTCCATGCGTGGTCAAGAGACGATCCGCAGGTACGCCGTTTGTTTTTCTCCGCCCAATCTCGCAATCAACTGATAAAGGGCGTAGAGTTCGAGGGCGAAGGGCAGGTACCCACCGTAGCCCAGAAGCGGCATCTCAAATACATGCAGGAAACCCACGAAGGGCACGTGGTAGATCCACTTCGGCCACGAATAAAAGTTCCACATCTCCCAGAAGAAGCCGCAGATGAGACATCCCGTCCACAGCGCGATCACGGGCCGCCAGTCGCCCCGGGCCGTGAAGGACAGCAGCGAGTTTCCTTTGAGCGCCACGTTGATCGGTTCCAGGATGAAATAGACCGACAGCCAGACGAGGGGAAAGAAGTAGCGGGGCCAGGCAAGCAGAAGCCCCAGCATACAGACGCCCATAACAAAGAAGCAGATAACAGTGGACTTTCCCTCCCCCACAACGGGGCCGCGCCTGAAGCGCTCGATCCACGGGAAAGTGGCGACCAGCTCGGCGGTACCGAAGACGGCGGGCATGACGGTGGAGAAACTGAGAGATGAAAAGAAAAGAAACAGGGGAAAACCGAAGGTCTCATTCCCCATGTAGATCCAATTCTGCGTACGTTCGTTGATTAGCTCGAACAGCCACCAGGAAGGCACCGAGATCAGAAATAAGAAGACATAGGAACTGGGTGAGCGGGTGAGCAGGGAATCGCCTTTGCGCCGGACGCAGAGGGCATCAACGGTTAGACTGTAGCCCAGCCACAGGGGAAAGAACCCCCAGTGCGTGCGCGGCCCCTCAAGCCCCCAGTTGAGCGTCCAGAAAATAGCGATGAGCCCCAGCCCAAGCCATCCGTGCCACGGCCAGATTTGCGAGCCGAAAGGTGCGGCCTTTCCGGTTCTGTCCTCTGCACTCACTCCCATAGGAATGTCCTACCCGCAGGGGAGAGTCTCCGTCAAGTTTTTTCCTGAAGGCCGATAAGCTCAGAGCGCGTTTGTGATGAGACCGGGGCGCATCGTCTGTTCGAGATGGACCCTTTGTCCTTCAAAGGCCTGCTCCTGCGCCGTGGGCGAGAACTTGATCATCTCCCCGAAACGCAACGACACCTTTGCGAAGGGCTTGGGCAAAAGGAATTTGTCCCAGCTGTTGAAGTACCAAGCTCGGTCAGCCGATATGTAGAAAGGGACAATGACGGCATCGGTGGCGTGAGCCAGGCGGATGACGCCAGCCTTGACGATGCCGGCGGGTCCTTTCGGGCCGTCGACGATGTGGCCGGCTAGATGAAAGGAGTTGAGCCTTTCTATCATGTGCTTCAACGCCGGTGCCCCGTCTTTAGATGAAGAGCCACGGACCGCGTGCCAACCCGTGCGCTGCGCAATGCTGGCGATGATGTCGCCGTCACCGCTCTGGCTGATCATGAGACTGGGTCTGTACTGCCGGTATTTCCGGAAATAGCGGATCGCGGAGAAAAACTGCTGGTGCCAGCTGCAAAGCAAAACCGTTCCTCCGCACCGCAGGTGTGAAAGCCAGCGGCCTTCGTTTTCCACCCGGAGGCGGAAGGTCCAAGAGTAGACCCGGATAAAGCGGTACAAGAACTCTTGCACCGGTCGCGATCCCATGACGGCGTATTTCATTTTTTTGCCCACGTATGATGTCCTTTCCTCCCCTTTGGGTGCTCCAGAACAAAAGGGCTCCAACCCTAACGCAGGGCGATCCTTTCAGCAACGGATTTCTTTGCAAAAATGGGACTTTTACGGAACTTTTACAGATGTGGCTCTGCCCCGCCACTTTGAAGCGGCAGGGCCGAGTAAAAGAAAGAGGCGGCTCAGGGCGGTACTAGGGGATCGCCAACTCAACGTCCGAGAGCGGATAGGCGAGACAGGGGTGGATGTAGCCGAACTGGGCATCGGATCTTCTCAGTTTCACCCCGACCGGCTGGAATACCTTGCCGGCCAGAAGCTTTGTCCGGCA
>JAQULV010000162.1 GCA_028718405.1 Smithellaceae bacterium | reverse complement strand
GATGCTTCGCGAAAGGTCTGCGGTACCGCCTTTAGAGCCTCCTCCGATGCGCCGATTATCGTGGGCAGGATCAGGATCCCCAACGTCAGTGATCCGGAGAGGATCGAAGAACCAAACTTGAGGAACACGACAAACAGCCCCAACCCGAAAAGACCAAAGACAACGGATGGGACTCCGGCCAGACAATTGACGCCGATACGGATCACGCGCACAACCATGCCCTGGTGGGCGTATTCCGTAAGATAAATAGCCGAAACGACCCCGAGCGGCAGAGCCACGACGATCGCACCCACGGTGAGAAGGAAGGTACCGACAATCGCCGGCATGATTCCTCCTTTAGTCATGGAGTCGCGCGGGAAAGTGCTGATGAATTCCCAACTGATCGCCTGGATACCGTTCTGAAATATGTAGTAGAGGATCCCTCCCAGCGCCACCGCGATCAGCAGCGCCGAAACCCTCACCAAGGTGAAGAAGAGCCCTTGTTTGAAGTAGCGCCATCTCATGGAATGTGTCTTAG
This sequence comes from Smithellaceae bacterium, assembly GCA_028718405.1. Classification (GTDB taxonomy): domain Bacteria; phylum Desulfobacterota; class Syntrophia; order Syntrophales; family JAQULV01; genus JAQULV01. The sequence continues at coordinate 4,298 of JAQULV010000162.1, read as the reverse complement.
CCAAATCTTAATCCTCAAAGTGTCGCCGATCCTACTTCCTTGAACCGGCGGGAGATATAATCAGCGACAAGGTTGAAGGCCAGGGTCATAAAGAAAAGGACGATCCCGGTCGCAAAGAGCGCGTGGTAATGGCCGGAGCGGAAAGGAGCTTCTCCCATCTCTGCGGCGATGGAGGCCGGCATCGGCCTCACGGAATCAAAGATGCTCTCGGGGAAGGCGGCGGCACCTCCCGCCACCATCAACACCACCATCGTCTCCCCGATGGCCCGTGCCATCCCTAAGATCACAGCCGTAGATATCCCGGAAAGGGCCGACGGTATGATCACGCGGGCGATGGTTTCAAACTTGGTGGCACCTAGGGCGTATGACGCCTCCTTGAATTCCCGCGGAACGGCGTAGAGGGCGTCCTCGGAGATGCTGGAGATCGTGGGGATCGCCATGATGGCAAGCATCAGCGAAGCGGTAGCGATATTCAATCCCGTGGGGAGATCGAAGGTGTCTTGAAACCAAGGAGCGAGGACGACCATGCCGAAGAACCCCAGAACCACCGAGGGTAGGCCCGCAAGAAGCTCGATTACTGCCTTGAGGATCTCTTTGGCGGAAGCGGGGGCGATTTCGGATATATAAACGGCGGAAAGGATACCCAGCGGTACGGCGATGAGGGAAGACAGGACGGTTACGACGATGGAGCCGACAATCAGAGGCGCAATCCCGTAGGATGGCGGACTGGAGGTCGGATACCACTCACTTCCGAAGATGAAATCGTAGACAGAAACCTCGCGGAAGATCGGCAGACCCTCGCGGAAGAGAAACATGACGATGAGAGCGAGAACCATCAAGGAGATTAAGGACAGCACGAGAAAAAGGTTCTTGATGATCTTTTCTTTTATATGTCTAGTCATCTTCTTTCCTTGACGTACCTTCGCCCCGCAGATTCCCACAAGGGGAATACAGCCGGGGCGAAAGGATCAAAACCGCTATCTGTATCCCTGGCGCGAGGTGCTCCTATTTCTTATGGGGAAGGGGAACGAAGCCTTCCTCCTTAACGATCTTTTGTCCCTGGGCGCCTTTCATGAATTTAAGGAAGTTCGCCGTCTCGCCCTTGGGCTCTCCGTTGGTGTACATGAACAGGGGCCGGGCAATGGGATACTCGCCGGAAAGGGCCGTCGCAGAGCTGGCCTGGATTCCGTTTACTTTAAGGCCCTTAAGACTCTTGTTGACATAGCCCAACCCGACGTATCCGATGGCGTATCTGTTCTTGGATACCACCTGAACGATGGCGCCGTTGGAGGCCTGCAGCTGGGCCTTGGGAGTTACCTTCGCACCCTTTAATATCTTCTGCTCCCAGGTTTCGTAGGTCCCCGAGCTGGTGTCGCGGGAGATGACAACGATCTGCAGGTCTTTGCCACCCACCTCTTTCCAGTTAGTGATCTTACCCTGGTAGATGAGATTCAATTGCTCGTTGGAGAGGTCCTTCACGGGGTTATCCTTATTAACGACGGGCACGATAGCGTCGATGGCGATCTTGTGCTCCATTGGTTCGACACCCTTGGATTTGGCCAGTTCTATCTCTTCCGGCTTCATACTGCGTGAAGAGTCGGCGATATCGGTGGTTTTATCGATCAGGGCCTTGATGCCGTCCCCGGAACCGCCGCCCGAAAGAGAGATATTGACGCCCGGATGGGCTTTCATGTAGGCCTCCGTCGCCGCCTGGACGATGGGAAGCACGGTCGTTGAACCTTTGATAATTACCGACTGCTCGGCCAGGGCGACACTCGCCCCGATTACGCTGGCGCAGGTTACTGCCGCTATTAACAACCTAACTAACTTTTTCATTTTGTTCCTCCTAAGGTTGATTCGTCAATCTCCCTTTTGAACTCCACTTTAAAGGAGAATTGTTACAATTTTATTACAGGGATGTTAAATCTCTGTTACGGATCGCTATCTCTCTAGAACTTCAGCTGGAAGCCGACTTGGTATTTATCGTAATCGCCGGTGCTGGCCAGAGGCGAGAGGGTATCGTTAGTCCTTTTCTCCCAGGCCACAAAAGGGGTGAATTCCTTCGTGGCATCGTAGGACAAGCCTGCCACAGTGGTCTTGTAGGTATCATCGTCTTTGTCCGTATTAGGATCATAGGTGTAGTACTTGCCGAAGACTCTCACTTTTTCGGCGCCGGGAATTCTCACGAAGGCATCGACGAGATATGCTTTACGGCTGAAATCTTCAACGGAGGACTTTGTCGCCTTACCCCAATAGTATTGTCCCATAATCGTGAAGTACTCGTGCTGTAAAGAAACCTGACCTATATTGACCTGCCAGTCCGGGTAGTCAGTCGCTATCGTGCCCGGCTCTTTTGTGGGGTCAAAGTTGGCATTGCTCTTTCCGTATGTCCCCGTATAGGCAATCTGGAGCCCCTTCAGGACGGGAACGGTTGGAAGGGGACGTAGATATATCAACCCGGATATTGCCTTGTTGCCGTTGGCATCGTTGGAAACTGAGTAACCGGCGCCGTTGTAAACACCGACAAACCAGCCGCCCCACTTACCGCCAAATTGCTTGGATGCGAACTTCAGATAAACGTTGTCCATGTAACCGCCGAAGGCACCCTGGTTGGAAATACCCAGATCTGCGGAGGCCTGAATGCCTAAGTCATCCATCAGATGTTTCCCCTGCATGCGGTAAGGCCAGATGGCGCCGTCATAGGCATCGGAGGGGGTGGAGATCATACCTGCTTGCGTCGTCGTCCCACCGAGGTTGAGGTTCACATAGGCATACTTCAGCCGCAATTCGTAGCCATTATCCGGGGAACCGTTAAAAAAATCCGTGGTGATGTTCATCCCCAACCAGTCATTGATATCCTTCGTTAACGTCAGGTAAGCCCGCCCCAAGGCGAATTGATTCTTGACGGCCGTAGTGTTCGTCACGGGGCTCGTATGATCATAAGTCGTGTTGCTCCAGTCGCCGAAGATCGTGGCGCTGAACTTAAGCCCCTGCAACGCGGGCGGCAGGACAACGGCCTTCTGCTCTTTATCTTTCGTCTCCTGCCTAAGTTGGTCCGCTTCCTGCTGGGTAAGAATGTCTTTGTTCTTTAATACGTCGATCAGATCTGCCGCCCAGGAAGGCACGGCAACTGTCGCCATCAAAAGCCCTGCACATATAATTCCTATCGCTTTTCTCATTCTGTCCTCTCGCTCCTTTTCGTTTTATTATTATTCTGCTGCGTCATGACTGCGTGCCAAGTAGCGGATACCCTGCTCTTTGGCGGCTTATATATGCGGCCAATGTTGCAGCACGACGACACCACCGTTAAGCTTTTGTGAAGAGATGGTTAAGTCAGAGAAAAGGCCGTTGCATACGGGCGGAACGTCCTCTATAGTTATCTAAGAAGAAAGAGAGAGATCGATGAAGAAAACTGTTCTTTTCGTCTGTATTCACAATTCTGCCCGCAGCCAGATGGCGGGCGCCTGGTTGAAAAACCTATGCGGCGAGTACTTTGCGGTCGAGAGTGCGGGTATCGACCCGGGAACGCTCAACCCCTTGGTGGTGAAGGCAATGGCGGAGGTTGGGATTGACATCTCAGGCAACCAGACCAAAGGTGTCGCGGAACTGATTGAAGTCGGAAAGCGGTTCGACTATGTAATCACCGTCTGCGATCAGGCAAGCGCTGAGCGCTGCCCCATCTTTCCGGGTAATGCAAAGAAACTCCACTGGAGCTTACCCGATCCGGCAGGTCTTGCGGGAACCGATGAAGAGAAACTGGCGGCGATAAGAGAAATCAGAGATGATATAAAGAGTAAGGTCGAAGTATTCTGTGCAGACGCAGCTAAGAGCTGACCGGCTTTGTGTCTGACTGGTTTTTCTCGGCAAATTTGTAGCCGATACCGCGGACCGTCACAATGTAGCGGGGATTGTCCTTGTCGCGCTCAATGGCGGCGCGTAGGCGGCTGACGTGGACATCCACCGTACGGGGCTCCACGAAGGCCTCATCGCCCCAGACGCGATCCAGCAACTGGTCACGGCTGTAGACCCTGCCCGGATGCTGGATAAAAAACCTCAAAAGCTTTATCTCCGTGGGCCCTAGTTCCACGCTTTTTCCATCCACGGTGATCTCATAAGATCCCAAGTCGACCCTCAGCCCTCCGCATTCGAATATCTCCGCCGCCTCCGCCGCAGGGAACGTCTCGGCGCGGCGCAGAACGGCCCGCACCCGCGCCAACAGCTCTCTAATACTGAAGGGCTTTGTGATGTAATCGTCTGCCCCCATCTCCAGGCCGATCACCTTGTCCATCTCCTCTCCC